>JAJZJK010000015.1:9384-10374 GCA_021851145.1 Nanobdellota archaeon | reverse complement strand
AGAAAAACACGGTTCTGAAAGTGAAGTGGAATATAATTTATAAGCTTATATGAGCTTTTGATAAATTGCTTTAAAAGGATAAATATCAACATATTTTATAAAATATTATGTTGACTAAAAAGGCGCAGGTAGTAATAGGTATAGGTATAATCATACTATCTGCTGCATTTCTTTTAGTAGGAGTTTACTTTGCAAATTTACAAGGGTTATTCTTTCAAAATGGAGCCAGATCTTTACAGCTTTTTGCAGATAATATAGGATTTTCAATAAATTCTTTGTACAGTGCCCCCTCTTCTATGTCAATTACGTTGGCAGGGAATAATTCATTATGCAGCTGGAATCCATCCATTGATCAGTACACCTGTGCAGGCGGATCAAAGGTATACAACCTTTCATATGCAAATGGCCCAACTTTAGATTCTGGTAAAAATATATTTAGTGTTGCGCTTTGTTTTATGATAGGCTATGGTTATGGGGCAGGAGATGGACCAAGTACTGTAGATGAAGATGAGGGAGTTACAACAAGTTTATTTAAAAGAATAGGTCGGGCAGTAAAAACTAAGCTAATAAACAATTTAAAAGTAGTTACACAAGGCCTGCCGGAGGACTCTCTTTTATACAGCTCTCTTTCAGCTATTCGTGATGCATTGCCAAGCGCACGAATACTAATTCCAGTAGCTATAGCGTCTCTTTCTATTGCATTAGTTTCATTGCCATTGGTAGAGACTTGGTTTGGAACAGGCACCCGTAATCTCAATACCTACATAACAAAAGGAATATATGTAAACGGCCAGCAAATAGGGGCTTTAACCGGGCCATCAGTTTCAATAAGTCAGCAAATAGCCTCAGCTTACCTTACACAGGCACCTCTTCCGTTTAAGTACGCAGCAGCAGATTATGTATTGCAGCAATATTCCCAGTTATTATCAAGCGAACAGACATTACAGTCTTTGCCTCCAGGTATGGATAAAGATACTTTAACTTTTTTTG
>JAJZJK010000015.1:0-9374 GCA_021851145.1 Nanobdellota archaeon | reverse complement strand
CCAGTAATTCATTGAGTGCTGCATCTAGCAACCCCTATGCTACACCAATTTCAGGGGTTGACGTTCCAGGAGTATTGGCTTCATCAAATTCGTTTATAGGCCCAGTTGATTTGTCTGCAACTGGCAGCGATCCATTGCTTTCTCTTCCATTTTTCCTCGCTGAAAATGCTTTTATGGTTTATGCAAGGACTGCAAGTTGTTTAAGCTTGCCCCCCCAGCCTACAAGTATGAGTACTTATAGCTCAGGTAGTAAGGCATTATCTGCCATATCTTCGGATGCAATTGGACTTACCACTCTTTTAAATGTATACGCTAAAGTTGACAGCGTTATCCCTCTTGGAACATACTTCGTAGGTTATGGTGGAGAGGTTTACTTGACTGGACAATCAAGCGGCAGGCCTACACAAGTTACAAGTCCTTTGATAACTGATATGAATGACATGTGTGAACTTGCCCAGACGGCTTCACAAGCTGGCCAAAACTTAAAGACACTTATACAGCCAAGCGGGAATGGTTCTATATCATTTTCAATATCACAAGGGCTTTACAATACTTTGTGTTCAACAAATAATGCCCTGTTTCCAAATACTTTACAGACAGAACTTAACAGGCTTTTCAATTCAAAGTCAAATACTCAGAATATAACCTTGTTGTTGCCGCCTGGGGAATCCTTAGCAATATCAAATGAACAAAATGATGTTAGGCTGTGCGTGTATAGAATGTTAATAGACTCGTTTGGTTCTCCAGTCTTAGACGTAAATAATTTTAATAACCCATCGTTTAATGTTACGGAGTATGGCTCACCTATCTCTTGCGTAAACATGACAAACATTAGTAATGGAAATGTAAACATAGGCTTAACAACAAATGAGTTGTCTAATTTAAAAGATATGTCAACTAACACAGATTTCTATATAAATAATGGTTCTACAATAGGCTTTTCCGTACCAGTTCGTGATTTTCCAGATCAATTGACTGCAGGCACGGTTCTTGGCCCAAACAGTTTTCTGTCGGCCGGTAATTTTATAAGCGGTGGAAACCCTAAGTCGGAATTAATTGGAGGTATAGACTCTCCAGCCATTAATGTTATTTTAAGCTTTTTTAATGTAAAACCTCAAAGACTTCAAGGGAGCGTCTCAACCTCTCTAGTTAATTTTTTAATGGACCCTATAACTGCAATATCTGCCTCTGATACTAATCTATCTTATTATGAAACAGATTATGCAAATGTAACGCTTGAATTTACCAAAACTACATCTAATGGTGTTACTAACTATAATTTGGAGAATGTATTCAATAATCTGGTTTTTGGGGTATACCCAAACAATCCAAATTTATTCGGAGGTACTTACTTTTCAGGGAGTTGATTTGATATGGCTTTAGTAGAAATGATGGCTTTTTTGAATGCAGGGATACTAATAGTTGCATTTGCACTTCTTTTAGTGGTATTGTCAATAAGCGTTTCTCAGATAAACAGCACCAGTGTTTTTGCGAATTCGGAATCCGTTGCCACAGGGGTCGGTACAAGATTGATAACATCTCCAAATTGTTTTGCTTATAAGAATACTATCTCTTATTATAATTCAAGTCTCGATGCATCTGGAGGGCCGCTTTACTCTTCTTCATACACTGAACCAGGCGTAGTAAATGTAAACAAGTTCATTGAAAATTATTTTCTTTCATGTATGCAGTATATATATTTTGGAGGGTCAACAGATGTGCCTTCTTTACAATCAGATTTAGCTGCGGCAACAGGCGTATCATTAACATTATCTGATACACAAGACCCTAATGAGTTAGGCCCAACCGGCTCATTATATCTATCCAATTACAATCAATTTAATTTTGGAGGAAGCTTTTCCGAAGTAGAATCTTTGATTCAAAAATACGCTCAAACTGCTGAATATAGCGCAATGGCAGTCAGTATGGGTGTTAGTCTTGCAGTTATGATAGCTACGGATGGTGTTTTGCAGTTTAACATAATACTTGCGGTAGGGCAAGAATCAACAAATCAAATAACTCCACAATACGCTTTAGCAGATATTTTTGAATCGGAGAATACATATACGGAGAGTTTTCCGGTAGAGATACAGTTTACTAATGCTCAAGGTCAGCCGACTTTCCAAAATAGCGGCGTATTACAGGTTCAGGTAACTTATGGAATTCCGCCTTACAGTTAGAATTGGTAAAAAGGGACAGCTTACTATGCTGGATCTAATCTTAGCTCCATTAGCTGCAGTAGTCCTTGCAGTATTAGCACATGCATTGCTAGCAAGTGCCACTGCAAGTCTTTTAACAGCAGTAAACCAGCAACCAGTTTCTTTTTCATGTAGTTTCGCTCTTGATACTTTTTACAGCACTTACTATGTTCACACTGCATTTACGTTATCGCAGTTAGCCTTGTCAAACCCTAGTCAGTATGCTTTAGCTAGCTCTAACCAGGAGCAGTCATTATCAACTAACTGCAGCGGTGCTTGTAACTCTAACTACGAATACACCCAAAGCTATCTTTACAATTCATCTTCTCTTTACAGCGATTTTATAGGCTACTTTTCAGGTTTTTCCCTAAGTGACTTTAAAGTTCTAACCGGGCAGGAAACTGCTACATTAAATGCCCTTGGGCTTCAGGTATTCTTTAATCAGGTGCCTTCCGGGGTATCAGGTAGTTCGGAGTGCAGTCTTCAAGTTTATAATCCAGCAGATCCTTCTAAACCATATACAATTTACGGGGTGACTAAATAATGCTAAATACCAAAGGACAGGCAAATATGATCGTGGTTCTTGGTATGGTAGCAGCTACTATATATATATCACTTAATGCTTTTGGGTACATAAGCAATGTTGGGCTTAGCTCAAAAATAGAGATTAGTGCTCAAAACAGCATTTACCAGACTTTAGCCTTAAAAGATTACCTAATACAGGAAGCAAATTACAATTTCCAAAAGGCAGAGCTTTTTGATGGTTTGACACTAGCACCAAGTACTTTAGACTGCGGTTATATCAATACCTCTCAATCTTTGCCTTTTGTGCCGGTTCCTGAAGTTTATTATTGGAGAAATCTGGCAGGGCAGATATGCCTTCCAAATAATAATCTAATAGACTATGGGCTAGAAACTCTGTTGAATAAGAATTCATTTGAAATAGTAAACTCTTCCAACATAACTATCCAGTCAAATTTAGTCATAAATCTATCAAGCCATAATAACGGCATATTTTTTGGTAATTTCTCCGCTCCTTTTTTAAGCAATACCTACAAGTTTTCATATAACACTACAGCATCAACATTTTCGGTATGTAGCTGGTCTTCAAAAGGCTGCTTAAATATAAGCAGCAATATACCTTTAGGTGTTAATTTTAATATCTCTGGCATGAGCTTTACTTCCCTCCCATTGCAGAATGTTGTCTCAGGGGTAATAGACCAGTCAACTGCAGTTAGTGCATTTTTTAAGGGCTCGGGAGTTTCTCCTTCAAGCCAGTATACCTTAGTCACATTTCCAAATGGCAATGTTGCTTTACTTTATACGAATACTTCAAATGGGGCAACTGCATTTTATTTAACCCCCTTACCAAATCAAAATTTATATTCATTTACAAGTGCAGTTTCATATGATGTTAAAAATGGTATCCCTAGCAAGATACAGCTTTTAAATGGCTCAAAAAGCGGGTTTTTGTTTGATGGTACTAATTATACCTTCTCAATTACTTCTAATGTAAGTGGCATCTTCTCTATAGCGCCTACAAACTATGTAATGTTTGGAATTCAACCTAATTTTGTTTATTACAAATATATCCTAAACAGTATACAAGGATCAAGTACTCAAAATCTCCTATTCCCAAATAACCAGAACCTTTACATTTCTTATTCATTATTTCCTTTATACTCCCCGCAAGTTTGCGTAAATTACAATGAGGGCCAGTATGATCTGCAGAATTGTCTTACACTTTCAGATGCTATAACTGGTGAAAATTACCTAAGCCAGTTAATGCAATTAGGAACCTCCTTTGTGAATGAGACCTTTACAATAGGCAACCAAAAGATAGAGGGTTTTGCACAGTATGAAATAGACAATTATATCTCAAATGCAATAAACGCTGTAAATCTCAAGACAGTTTCAGTAAACGGTAAGCCAAAGTATGACTGGTATTCTGCATTAATTTTACAATTAGGTTCTCCACAAGGTACTAGTTATTTGTTAGATAAGCTGAACCGTGTAAAAGAGCCTTATTACGGGACTTATATCTATAATTGTGAACAGAATGCCTCAGATTTAGCTTATTGTAGAAACTTGCTTTCTTCAACCCTATCACAAGACATTGTAGCGCTTCTTCAGCAGCAAATGCCTGAAGAGCTAAGTTTTCTATCTGGTACGAATTTTAATATAAATGTATTGAACTTATCTGTCAATGCAAGTGAAATAAGCTCCTGTGTAAATGCGAGTAATTACAGCGTAAAATCTAACTATTCTTACTCTGTAAAAAGTCTTCCAGTAAGCGGCAATTTTTCAGAAGAAGTTCTAGGGATACCAATATCTTTAGATTTTGGTTATCAGAATAACCTTAGCTTAAAACCAACTGAATCATGCGGTATACAAAAATCTCCATATTCGACTGGCTATCCAGGGTTTTCTGAAGCTCTTTTAACAAACAATTTGACTTACATAAATTGCGCTCCTATAATCTCTCAAGAATTTTTGAATCATACCTGTATAACAAGCCTACAAACTTCTAATTCTACTGTAGCTGAATACCTAAACTCTACAAGTTCTGCAGGAAGTGGGGAATACTGCCGATATATAGGGAACGGACAGTACTTCTGCCCTTACTACAAAGTTTCAAGTTTTTCTTATAAAAATTGGATTACTAGCAGCAATACCTGTCCGGACTACTTTGTGCTAGACAATCAAAACTTTACAACATCTCAAAATACAGATTATAAGTTAGTTTCAGTTTATGGCGGAGGAGCTGATACCGCTAACTTATCTTTTTACAATAAAACCTTTGCATTATACAATGGCTCTTTAAACCTGCCCGGAAACTTTAGTTTTAATGTAGGTTTTAATTCAACCGGCCCGTACGCAGGGATAAGCGCATTCTTTTCAGGGAATCATGATTTGTCCAGGAATGTTATTTCGGCTTCATTTAATTCATTACAGGACCCAGATGGCATATACAATTATTCTGTATCAACCGATTCAGTAAGTCTTCTTGCCGGTTCAAATGACTACATCACAGCAGGTACGCAGGATGAATTGAGTTTCAACCGTTATTGTAATGACAGAAGTGGCTGCAACCTTACTTCTTATCTTAATTCAAACCTTCAAAGCAGTTTTAACAGCAATTCTAGTTCAGTTACAGAAGATGTTAATTTACTGGGCATATCAACACCTTCTAACCCATCTTCAGATATAATAAGCTACGCCTTTGTAAATAATTATCTACCGTATTATAAGCCGCTTGAAAATGAATTAGCGTACGCCCCTGCATCAGAGCTTAATCCTAGTTTAAATTCATCATTTGGCATTACAACTGACAATAATACTTTTTTTAATGAAATTTCATTAAATTCATCTTCTTTCTCAGATAGCTATCAACTTAAGCTTGATCTTAATAGTAATTTTAATATAGGTTATCTAGTTTCAGGCTACATAAAAATATTTGGAGTTTACTCAGACAATTCAGTTTCACAGCTTTATTGGTGGAATCAAACTTCAATTCAAAATGGCGGTTTACTTTGGATTAACCTTACAAGAAATGTTCCAAATGAATTATACATTGTTTATGGACAAGGGGCACAGTATTCAGGCATCTTTTCTGATAATGGCTCATCTGTATTTCCATTCTTTTATTCTGCTGAATTAGCTAATCAACCCTTTACTTTTCTTTATCCAAACAAAAATGAACACAGTTTTAATGCTTATTACTCTGCAGCGGGTTTAAATCTATCAAACGCCGAGCCAATCTCTCCGTATATATACAATGCAACTTTGAGCTCTTACTACGGAGAGTTTGCATGCATAAATAAAAATCCTTTCAAATTAACGCTTCTTAATGGCACTTACTCTGCATATTCCCAAAACTTTAATATAAATGACCTGTATAATGATTTTAGTACCTTATACCCTAATCTAACTATAATAGGGAAACAAACTTATACAAGTTGGCCGTGATTTATGAGAAATAAACAAAGATTGTTTGCTGAAATTTTAATGGTTTGCGCAATAATTGTGTTGTCTGCGTTAATAGTAAATAAAGGCTTAACCTATCTACCTGTTACTGCATATTACCATACAGTCTCTGCCTCACAGCTTACTAACTCAAGCTCCAGTTTATCTAAATTTGTTATTTTGATCTCACCTGGAGGTAATCCTTCATTTTCCAGTTTTATTACTAAGAATGAATACATTAATACTTCTTCGCTTACTTACAACAGTAATTTTTGGCAAAATGAAAAGTTTTATCCAGGTAACCTGTCTTTATCATCAAGCGGTTATTCCTGCAGTGCATTAAGTGAGATAACCGCACCAAAATTCTGTTGGGATGCTTATACTTTGTTTTCGTGTGCAGGAAGTCCAGAAATTGCCAATTTTACTAATTTAGTTGGTTATCTTGGCTTTCCACAAGTAGACAATAGATTTCCAAACAATAATGGTGCAAACTTTTCAAATCTTTATTCTGCTGTAACTAATGGCAGTGGGCCTCATGTTTACCAACTCCCATCTTCTAAATTTCCATATCAGAATTTTATAAATTGGAGTAACTCAACAATACATTCTTATTCTGATTTGTCCGATAATGGTATTAATTATATCTATGCAATAAACACATCTTTTACAGGTTATACAAATATAGAGGGTTTATCTGGCAGTGTGCCAAAAAGTACTTTGATAATACCTGCGGTTTCATGCGGGTCAACATTTATAGATAATTATATAAATCATTTCGGGGCTGTGGGCAATCTCTATAACATATCAACACTAAGCGGTTTTACCCCTTCAGTATTCTTAGCGTCACCAGATCAAAATGCATTTGGAGTTTATTACTCATTAGGTTATTTCCTTACTAACTCTCCAACTCCATGGACAGGGTCATTTAACTCCCTTTTAGCGTATCAAGTTCAGTCTATAAGCCCCGCCTTTAATTATACTATGCCGTCTTCTGACTATGCTCAATTCCCAAAGGGCAATAAAGGAGATTTGCAATACTTGAATGTGTCTACAAGCTTTTTAACACCTCTTTCTATGTCTTATTTTGGTGCTGATAATTCATCAGGTGTTGAAATTTACGTTTCAAATAAAGGTATATCCACTCTAGTTAATGTTTCGTCAAGCCAAACTGAATGCGTAGAATATGGGGCACATGGTAGTTGCCTTAAGTATGGGCAGGATGTATCGACTTCCTCAAGTGCAGATACATTTACATCTCCAGACTTACAAGGAGCTTATTATCCAGATTTTGACAATGGGCAATATGTTGATTTTAGGACAGATGGTATTTTCCCGATATGTGCATGGAATTCAACTATCGACAACACCTTAAGTAGCTGTACATTTGAAAACCCTAATACAATAAATAATGTCTCATATGAAAGGTTATGGTTATCAAATAATCTAAAATACAGCCAATTGTATGATACTCCTTTTTACCCTAGTTACTCAAATACCTCCCAAGAAAATAACTTTACATTGACTGCTTTGAACAGTTTTTGCTTCTACGGCGAAAGTTTTAACACTGGTGACGGTGTTTATACCTCTCCAAGCTATACTAGAATAATACCACCTACTGCTGCTGAGAATTATACTAGTTCAATTGGAACATGCAATGCATTTTTCAATAATACAAATTGTTTTAGTAACAGCGCAAGTGAATATCTTAATTTTGAAGACGGCATATTCGCAAGTAACATAAAATGTACTTATAGCGGGATTCATGCGCAAAATATAACAGACGCTTGGATAAATTCTATATACGTGGCAAATAACGCTGGAGATTACTGCGGTTCATTTGAAGGACAAAAGAATCCTGCAAATCCTGAAGCAAATTCGACTATATTCCTTCAAAATGTAAGTACAAATTGCCCAGCCTTTAATTCCAATTCTTCATCAGTTAACCTAGTCATAACAGTTAAGAACGTTGGAACTACAGATATAACTAATCCATATTTAGTCGCTTTGTACGGAAATGATAATATAAGCAGCATATTTTACAACTCTTATAACACTCAAATAACAAATTATGAGATTTATCAAGGGTTTCTGTCTTCAATGGATTCAACAACCGGGATCATACAGGTAGACTATAATAAAAATTTCGACACTAACATGTATGTTTTTAATAGCGGTCACCCGCTTAATCCTATACCTTTAGACTCGCTTTTTTCATCTGCTTCTGGCTATGAAAACGGGCCTTTCAATAATTCTTTGCTTGGCATGTGGATATATGATAAACAGTTAGGAGTTCCTGATAATGTTATAAGGACCTCAAATACATTATTAACTCATTCTGATTCTGGAAGTGCAAATGTGCCAGTTATAGAACCGAATGGAACCGCTACATTTACCCTGCAGGTTCCAATGTCCCTTTTCGAAGCTTTGCTTTCCGGTAAATATAACTTAAGTGTATTTTTTGGTAATTCATTTAATGTTACTTGGAGTAATAGTGACTCCCCTGTCGATACTCTCTCAAACCCATCCCATCTCAAAGTGGATTCACTTGTACCTTCATCAACTCAGAATGCTTCTGAGACACACAATAATGAATTGATAACCAATGGCAGCGGAGCAATTTCTCCAATATGGCAGTATATTGTAAGTTATAATTTTAATCTTCAAAATTCTCCATTAAAAGGCGTGAGTATATATAATGAAAACGTTTCAATTGATGTAAACTCTGTTAATTCTACTTCAAATGCATTGAATGTGACTGTAAATCCCTCTGTTTCTGTTTTAAATGGCAGCAAACCTAGGTTAATAGTCTCTTATAACCCTATTACTGGACTTCCATCTATTAGCATTCATAGTGGATTTAGTAAGTTAACATCTGCTGAGCTTAAAGGTTCTACAATATCCTGTTTTGCTTCACCTGACAACATACAAGATTTTGGAGTTTTCTGGTCCAAACAGATAGTTTCTCCTTCTAACTTGGATTATGCTTTGTCAAATAGTATATACTCTGGAAATGAAAAACAAGCCAGTCAGGTTTTAGTAACTAGCTGGACAGGAATACTATTCATGCCTTATTCTGATCAGGTGGCATTAAACTACGATAACTTGCCACAGTATGTATCCTCAACCTCCTCATTTCAGTTAGAAAAACCTTCTCTAAATCAGACATCTGGTACTTTTACTTATGAAGCTTTTGCATACTTTGGAAACGGA
>JAJZJK010000002.1 GCA_021851145.1 Nanobdellota archaeon | reverse complement strand
TTTCTTAAGTCTCTATACCTTTAGATTAAAATCTTTACTACTAACTTCTTAAAACTAAATGTTTTTAATTCATGTTGGCGTTTAATAATTATGGCAGTATTGTCGCATGATGAAATAATAAAACTCCTAGATTCTAAAAAACTAAAAATAGCTCCTTTTGATAGAAACCAGATAGGCCCTGGTTCTGTTGACTTAAGACTTGGCTATATTTTTAGAGTTTTTAAAAAAGTAAATAAAATTGTAACTGTTGATGATTATACTAATTATAAAGAATTAACCGAGGAGATAATAACTAAAAAAGGGGAGAGTTTTCTTATTCAACCAGGGGAGCTTATTCATGCTGTAACAATAGAAAAAGTATCTTTACCTCAAAATATCTCTGCCAGAATTGATGGAAGATCCAGGTTTGCAAGATTAGGTTTATTAACACATGTAAGCAGTGGTTTTATGCAGCCAGGTACTTCTGGGAAGATAGTCTTAGAGATGGCTAACTTATCTCCAATAGCTTTGGCAATAAAACCAAATACTAAAATATGCCAGATAGTATTCGAAGAACTAAAAGGAAATGCAAAATATTCGGGTAAGTTCAAAGATCAGAGTAGACCTTAAAAGATACAAATAATTGATACCCACCAATTTTCCCTAACTTCAAAACTTTGAAGCAAGGGAATTATTTCTAAGTAGTATGGCTACCAGTATCAACAAGTACAAAACTGCTGCACCCACTAAAACTAAGTTTGACATATTTTCATCCCCTTACTCTATTATAGACTACAACTTACATAAATACTTTTTGCTTTTTTTCTCTCTTTTACATGATGAAATTATATATTTTGATTTATTCACTAATTTGTAGAGTGAAAAATATTCTATTTAACTCCATTTTTTGGGCAGATATCTTTTATAGGGCATATTTCGCATTTAGGTTTTGTTGACTGGCATATTTGATGTCCATGTTCTTTAAGTACATAAGCAAAATTCTTCCAATATTTTTTATCTACTATCTTTTTAAGGTCATTTTCTATTTCATCTGGCTTTTTACTTTCACTTAGCCCTATCCGGTATGAAAGCTTTATTACCCATGTATCTACAGGTATTCCTTCAATTATGCCAAATGCATTTATTAATATTGTGTTTGCAGTTTTTCTGCCAACCCCGGGTAAAGACAGAAGACTTTCCATATTATTAGGCACTTTCCCGTTGTATTTTTCTTTTATTATCTTACAGCAGGTTATTATGTTTTTTACCTTGTTTTCTGCAAAACTGACTCGTTTCGAATAATTTAAAAGTTCTGATGGGTCTGCTGAAGCAAAATCTTCTACTCTTTTATACTTATTAAAAATTGCAGGGGTTATAGCATTTACAACTGTATCTTTTGTTTGGGCAGATAATATTGCAGCAACTAATAGTTCCAATGGGCTGTTAAAATTTAAGTAATATTTTGTGTTTTTGTATTTTTCTTCAAGTGTTTCGATTGCATTCTCTGCTTTGCTCTTTTCAATTAAAACAAATTGTTGCATACTAGATTTATATACTTCCTCTTCTTTATATTAATATGGACATTAAAGAAGGAGAATTGTTTCCAGATTTTAAGTTAGAGTCGGATGATGGAAAAGAAGTTTCAATGTCTGATATTAAGGGAAAAAAGAGTATAGTGTACTTTTACCCAAAAGATGATACTCCAGGGTGTACAAAAGAAGCATGCAGTTTTAGGGACAATATTAATTCATTTAAGTCTTTAGGCATTCCTGTTTTTGGGATAAGTGTTGACAGTATAGAATCTCATAAGAAATTTAAAAGCAAATACTCTATTCCTTTTACATTATTAAGCGATTCAGCTAAAAAGCTGGTTACGAAACTTGGGATAAAATCTCTTACAGGAAGCGCATCAAGAGTTACATTTGTATTGGATGAAAATGGAAAAATAATAAAAATTTACCCTAAAGTTTCTCCAGATAAACATGCTGAAGAAATACTTTCTTTCATAAAGGCTGCTTAATTTCCCTAAAGCTTATAAATAAACAAGAATAATCAATTAGTATGCTAAACCTAGCGTACACTGCGATATTTGCGGTTTTATTTGTAGGAGGAGTTATAAGCTCAGTATTTTCAGGAGTAACTTTCTTCGCGATTTTTAAGCATAGAAAAGATAAAGCTCCTTTAACATCTTTTTTCTTAAATAAGGCATCTGCGATAAAAGAATTAAACCTGTTTATTTATCCTGCATTAATGCTTTTTTTGACCGGCTTATTTACCTTTATACAAAAGATCATGAATAATTATCCTTCGTTATCCAGCATTGATGAAATCTTCTTCTACTTAGCGTATCTTTTTGGTATAGTTGCGTTATTTATTATTATTTATATTTCTTGGCGCTGGTTCAAGCTATTTAGGAGGTTTGCATGAACATAGATTTTCTATATGGTGTAATCTCTTTAATATTAGGAGCGTTAATGTTGTTGTTTGTATCTATTTTAAGAAAGAAGCTTAATAAAAATTCCACTCTTTTTCTATCATCATTTTATATAAAAAAGCACAAGCAATACGCGTTTTTATTGTTCTTTTTGACAACTTTAGTGTTGGCAATAAACTACGGTGTAACTACTTTTATTTCCTTAAGTGACCCTGCCACTCTCATATGGGAATATGGCAATATTATATTATTTACTACTCTTGCTTTATTTTTCTTATTTATGTCTTTATCCTAAAAATCATTGAAAACTTTAGTTTCATTTTCACTTGAGGGGTTGCTTCTATCTGCACTAAAAACCTTGTAGCTCTTTGGTTTCAACATGGAAACAATATAATCAAATGCAAGTGAAGGGTTACTGTCGTTGCCGCATGAATAAATATCTACGGTTGCATATCTACTCTCCGGCCAGGTGTGTAAAGAGATGTGACTTTCAACTATTAATGCAATTATTGATACACCTCCAAGATCTGGGGAATTTATTGTATTAAATTGTTTTTCTAAAATATCAATTATATGGAGATTGCCAGCTCTTGCAGCCTCTATAATTGATTCCTTAAGATAAGCAAGATCTTTAAGAACAGAATCTTCAATGTCATACAAGTTTCCAAAAACGTGTTTTCCCAATACAGGAACAAGGTTTGTTTCGAACAAACTTAATTTTTTATTCTTTTTTCTCATTGATTATTATTGAATAATTCTATTTAAATAATTATCTATTCAAAGTAGCTAAAAGTATTTTATTTTATTGAAATAATCACTTTTTTTATGGTCTAAAGATATTTTTTAAACTTTTGTATAGGCTTGTGGAAAAAATTTAATTAAACACATAATAAAAATAAAAAGGCTTTTATAAGATTACTACTCTTTAAGGAGGTATGTTTAAGAAAAATAATACTTATGCTTCTGGAGACTTGGATAAACTAAGAAAAAGCTTAGAGAATATACTCTCTGAATTTAAGGAGGAAAGCCCAGAAAAAATATTAAAATTTTCTCACCAAGAATTATCGGATTATTTTAAAGACATAAAGATAGCGCTATTAGAGAAGAGGAAAAAGAATTCGACTTTTCCATCAAAACCAACAGATTACATTATAATAAAAGGTGGCGCAAAATCCTACAATAGAAATTTAATGATAGATAGCTTTCCACTTTTTTATATGGACGGGATATACCGGACAAGAGATAACTATTATGAAGATGAATACTTCGGAATTAAGTTAAAGAGTGGCATAGCCCCTGCAGCTTACATACGAAGAAAGACTTCTGGCAATTATAAAGTTTACTTGAACTATGATGTTGTAAAAAACATTAACTATGAGAATTTTAGAAAACTTATTGCTGCTACAAGTATCAGGCTAGGGGATTATAAAAGTGATTCTTATTTCAATTAATTGGTATAATTAACTATTAATACTATTAGTATTCATAAGCTAGTAGTAATTAAATCAATATGTCAAAAAAATTAACTAAAATTGAGGATTTATTGAAAGATTTGAATTATACTGAAGATTCTGAAGGAAATCTTATCTTAAATTCAGAATCCGTAAAAAATATAGATTTTAATGAGAGGGGTTTGGTTATAAATGAACGGTATTCTATAGATTCATACCCTAATATTAGAAGCAAAGACTATCTCCAATTCAATAACCTGTATAATACTGGGTTTTTTGATGGTTACTTTAGTAGGCAGTACCACCTGCTAAAAGATCTTTACGGGCTAAGACCAGATAATTTTCCAAAACCGGTAGCGTTAATTACTGATGATTCTAACAGAAAGACGGGATATCTTTATGAATCCTTTAACGGCAATGAAGTTAGACCTGACTTGCCTAAGCTTGTTTCTTTACAAGATTACATTATTAATTATCAAAATTGGGATGAAAAATTAGTAAGTGATAAACTTAGGAGAGTAACGTCTTTGCAGGATTTAATACCTAGAGAAGAACTTAACAAGTTTATTTTAAAGCACGGAATTACTAAATTGGCGGACGGCGAGAAGTTTATGAAAGAATATTCGGCAAGAATAGATGTATACAAAAAAAGGAAGGAAGAGCTAGGTAAGGTTCGTAATCAGATAAATGAAACGTTACAATACATTAATAAACAAGGCTTATCACACAATAATTTGTATTTTGATAACATAATAATCTATTGGAACGAACAGCGGGATGTAAAAGTTGGGTTCATTAATCAAATTAATAAACAGGATGTAAACCCTAATTATCCTTCGGATCAGAAAAGAATTAAAAATATTAACAGGGGTATACTCCTAGAGGAAAAAAGAGAACAAAGTTTGATAGACAGGTATAAAAGAAAATATCACAAATTTTATCCTTAAACTAAAAGTAAGGTTAGCTGGTTATTTGTATTTTCCACGTTTTTTATTGTTATTTTTAGATAACATCTTATAAATGGTTGCTATATTGTAACCATATATACCAACTTTGATCTGTTCTGTATCATCAAAGTCTATATCAAAATTAGAGTATCCTATTTTTTTAAGTCCTTTCGATAAAATAATTTTCATTCTATCTTTGGATATTTGGTTCATTTCTGAGCCATTAAGTCTATAGTAAGTATCTAATGTATCCTTGTACCCCTCTTTAAATATATAAGCTAGATTGTCTAAGATTACGTCGTATTGCTGACCAAATACCTTTTTAATAGTTTCTTCATCAGATATTCTACAAAGTTCCTCTAAAACTGAGTTATTTTTAGTTTTCATATATTTTTTACAATCTTAACAGTATCCCTGTAAATGTAACTTTGATTGATTACCTTTTGTAAACATTCTGGAACTTGACATATCTCTCATTTAACTTTTTCCAGTCTAAGTTGTTGAAGAAAGGTTCTAGATATTTAGCTTTATCTGGGCCATAATCAACATAAAATGCATGTTCATACACGTCTAAAGCTATTATAGGTATAGAACCCCAAACCGCACCGTCATTATGCACATCCGCTAAAAATGTCCTTAATTTATTGTCAGTTGGGTCTATGGCAAGTATCGCCCAGCCTCTAGCTGCTTTTGCAGTTGACATCATATCATTTTTAAAGTTTTCAAAACTTCCAAAATCTTCATTTATTTTTTTTACAAGAGGCATGTCCTCTGAGTATTTACCATCACCACCAAACATTTCAAAATATAATTCATGTAAAAGTTGACCACTAGCATTAAACGTTTCTTCTTTCTTTAGTGACCTAAACTCACTGTAATTAGCATTTGCGGTGCTTTTATCAACTGTTTTTAGTTTATTGTGTACTTCATTTCTCTTTTTTACGTAACCAGCATAATGTACATCATGGTGGAAACTTATTTGTTTTTCCGAGAAACCTTCTAAAGATTTATAATTTAATTTTTGTACTTCATATTGATCATCGTAGTTTGCCATAAAATCACCCGATTATTATAACACAGTTATAGTATATAAAATTTTAAGTAGAAAAGATATCCCTACGCATAACTACACTAAAAGCCGATAGTATTATCTAAGAATATCTGTGCTGCTCAATCATTTGCTCTATACTTTGAGCAGTCCATTGTAAAGCATTGCTTTCAGCTTTATCTTATTATGCATAGGTTTCACCGCAGAGGTTTTACTAAGATAGAAAAACACATATTCTGGTTGGACATAAAAGATTTAATTTTATGTTTATAAATATAAATTGCAGAAAGAAGAGTGCTTAGCATATAAAAAGAAAGCTATTTAAATAAAGTTATATCTAAAATAGATATCGTAAAACGATATTGGAGGTATAATATGCAAAATGAAGATGATAACTTTAATAAAATAAATTTTGGATTTGATATTGATCCAAATGTTATGATTCATAAGTTTAGGCATTCAATGCACGGTATGACTCGAGGTTTTGGAATAAAATATTGGATATTAATGCTGGTATCAAAGGAAAAGATGACTGGGGCTCAAATGATAGACAAAATCTATGACATGAGTTTTGGTTTTTGGAGGCCCTCTCCTGGAAGTATCTATTCTATTTTAAAGTACCTCTCTGAAGGTGGGCTTGTTAAAGTAGAACAAAGTGACAATAAAAAATATTATTCAATTACTCCTAAAGGAAAGGAGTACTTAGACAGTTCATGGTTTCCATGGAGGTCTGCATCTTCTTTTATGAATAAAGATGAAGGGGCCAGCATAGATGAAACTGTAGAAACATTGGATAATCTGTCTGAGTTTATACTAGAAAAGGAGAAACTTCTAAACAAAGAAAATAAAAAAATACTTAAAAAAATAGATGAGAGGTTACACAGTATACTCAAATAATATGGATGAAATAACTGTGGATGTAAGGTCCCTAAGTAAGCAATACGGGAATTTTAAAGCCGTAGACGATATTTCTTTTAAGGTTAAAAAAGGAGAGATATTTGGGTTATTAGGCCCTAACGGGGCAGGAAAAACAACTACTATAAAATTGTTGACTACATTAAGCGCTCCCACTAGCGGAGAAGCTTTTGTTGCAGGTTACAGTATACTAAACAAACAAAAGGAAGTTAAAAGAAATATTGGTTGGGTGTCCGCTGAAATAATATTAGACGATGACTTAAATGCATGGGAAAATCTGGGCCTTCAGGCAGCATTACAGGGCATAACTAAATGGGAAGAAAGCGCAGATGCTCTTCTAAAATATTTTCAGCTATCCGAATTTAAATACAAAAATGTGGGGAAGTTTTCTACAGGAATGAGAAAGAAACTAGAGATTGCTATGGCGTTATTAAATTCTCCCCAAGTTATATTCATGGATGAGCCAACTATTGGTTTAGACGTCTCAACTAGGAAAATGCTTTGGGATTTAATACTTCTAATAAAAAATGAGTATAAAGTAACGGTGTTTCTTACAACACACTATATGGAAGAAGCAGATCAACTGTGTGATAGAATAGCGATAATCTCTCATGGGAAAATAATAGCTTTGGGATCTCCTACAGAATTAAAAGAGAAAGCAGGGGGTTACGCAGTAAGCATTGAGGTTAAGGATGGTTTTGACGTGTCTTCTCTAAAGAATTTTCACGTATTAGAAAATAATCAAAATAAAATTTTGATAGAAATAAATTCTAAAGATAATATGCTAGATGTTCTTAAGGCAATAAATCTGGAGAAACTTAACTCAATAAATCTTATAACTCCAGGTCTTGACAGTGTTTTCTTAAAGTTAACTGGCTCAACTATTAAAGAATCCGAAGATGCTATAGACTATCGTAAATTTTATTCAATGGTTAGGAGGAATTCACAATGATAAAGGAAACTTGGGCATTGTTCGTAAGAGAAGTTAAAAAAACCTTTAGAAATAAAGCAGTTGTTGGTATGATGATAGTACAGCCTATAATGTGGTTAGTATTTTTTGGTAGCAGCTTTTCTCATGTCCCATCCAGCTTTTTATCCAGCTTTTTCCATACTACAAACTACATAGCTTTCCTTCTTCCTGGTGAATTAGCAGCATCTATGATATTTGTTGGCATGTTTAGTTCCATGAGTATGATACAGGACAAAAGATTCGGTTTCTTAAAGAGGATACTTGTTACCAAAGCGCCGAAAGAGTCGGTTTTTTTCGGTAAGGTCTTTGGCGCTGCAACACGTGGCTTACTTTCTATCCCGATAATGATGCTTGTAAGTCTTGCTTTTGGCGTTGTGTTCCACCTTAATATCCTAAGCTTAGTAGTATGGATTTTGGGTTTGCTTCTTTTAGGCGTTGGGATGGCATCAATATACTCTATAATAACAATGCGTTCAAATGATTGGCAAACCCCTGGAGTTGTATCTAATCTTATAAATCTGCCATTAATGTTTTCAAGTACTGCTCTTTTCCCCTCTACAATCTTTCCACAATGGATGAGGGACATAAGTTCTGTAAATCCTTTGTCTTTTGCAGCAGGTTTAGGGAGGTCTTTTGTACTTAATACTGCTCCAAATTTCTTGTTTCTTCTATACTTAGTAATTTTCTGCTTCTTGTTTTTAGGTATAGGAGCATTTTTATCTAGGAGGTGGCTTAAAGCAGAGTGATAATGGAATACTCTATAATAGCTGATAAGCTTACAAAGAAATTCGGAGATTTTACTGCTGATAACGCTATAAGCTTAAAAATAAAAAATGGCGAGATATTTGGAATTTTAGGTCCAAATGGTGCGGGTAAAACCACTCTTATAAGCATGCTTACGACTTTAATAAAACCAACAAGTGGACATGCTTCAGTTTTAGGTAATGATATTATAAAAGGTGCGTTGGAGGTAAGAAAATCAATAGGAGTTATAACTGAAAAAGTTACTATGTACCCTCCACTTACCGCTGAAGAAAATCTAATGTTTTTTGGGAGATTGTACGGTATAAACAAAAAAGAGTTACAAAAAAGAATTAATGAAGGTTTAGAGGAATTTCAGCTATCAAAATTTAAAAATAGGCCTGTTGGTACATTTTCTTTAGGCATGAAAAGGAGACTTGATCTTGTGCGGGTTTTATTAAATGAACCAAAAGTTTTCTTTTTAGACGAACCTACAGTAGGTTTGGACCCGATAACTGTTGCTTTTATAAAAAAGAAAATAAGGGACATAAATAAAAGAGGCAGTACAATAATACTTACTACCCATATAATGCAGGATGCAGATGAATTGTCTGATAGGGTAGCATTGATAGACCATGGAAATTTAATGGCGTGTGATACTCCCAAAAACCTTAAGAAAAAATTGGGTAAAAACGCTACATTGGAGAATGTCTTTATACACTACGCCGGAGAGGAATTAAGGGATGAAACTGAGAAGATGAGCTTGGCTCCAAGAAGAGGCATGTAATGGTACTAAAAGCATTAAATGATGCGTTTATTGTAGCTAAAAGAGATTTGATAGAGCTTTACAGAACCCCATTTAGGTTAGTTATGATGTTTATATTCCCAGTTCTTATAATAATGCTATTTGGTTTTATGTTTCCGTCTACATCTAGTTTTAATGGAGTTCATATAGGAGTTATAAACAATGACAGCGGGTTTAATTTAAATGGACAAACAGTTTACTTAAGTAATTCATTTCTTTCACTAGTGCATTATAATTCAACCATAACTTTTAGTAATTATTCTTCATTATCTGAAGCAGAATCAGCGTTAAGAAGCGGAAATATAGATTCTATTATCTATTTTCCATCAAATTTTACCAGTTTAAGCGTCTCAGGTAAACCTACGGATCTAACATTGGTAACAAACCCTACTTCACCTACTTTGGAGGAATACATAGACGCTAAAGTTTCAGCTGCATCTACGGTTCTTTCCGCAGAAATAGTTAACGGAACTGTATCTAAATTGAATTCAGAACTTGTTGGATTGCCAAAAATAAACCCAGAATTTGTTATCTCTCCAGTCGTAGTAAGTGCAGAGCCTATCTTATCTGGCAATTACTTTGATTTTATAGGCCCTGGTTTAATAATGCTGCTTAGTATGATGGCAGGTTTGACGGCTTTAGGCTCCGCATTAAGCAGGGAAAAAGAGGATGGTACGATAACTGCGGTTATGCTTTCTCCCATAAGAACTGGTTCTTTCTTAACTGGTAAAATGCTTTCACAGCTTGTAAGAAGCTTAATACAGTCTGCAGTTGTAGTTATACTTGTAATATTTCTGTTCCACATGAGTTTTAACGGTAATATTCTTTTAATGGCTGCAATTCTTATATTAGGCATATTTGGTTTTCTTGGTTTAGGGTTGCTAGTAACTGCATTGACAAAGGATCAGGAAACTTCCCAATTGCTTTTAAACTTGGTTTTCTTCCCGATGCTATTCTTAAGTGGAGTTCTTTATCCCCTACAAGAATTGCCTGGAGTAATTGCAGATATAGCTAAAGTTCTGCCTTTAACATATGGAGTTCAAGCTTTTCGTCAAGTAGTTGTTTTCAATGCACCGCTTTCTTCGGTTTGGCCGTCAATGCTTATACTATTCCTATTTGGCGCAGTATCTCTTGTAATAGCTGTTCCAGTCTTTCTTGTTAAAAAAGGAAGCGGTAATTAATCAGTAAGCATTAATTTAAATATTGTGTTAATATTATATGCAAGAAAAAAACAAAGAAAAAATAATTAAATTGTTCAATAAAAAGAAGTTTTTTCTTTTAGATGGTGACGGCACACTATATATATGGAATAAAGCGTTTGATTCTTCTAGTGATTTTTTAGATAAACTAAAAAAGCTAAATAAAGATTTTATAATATTAAGCAATAATGATTCAGAAAGTAAAGATAAACGTATAAAATTTTTGGATAAGATATTCAAGGTAAATCTAAAAACAGATCAATTACTGCTCCCAAATGATTTAGTAGAGGATTTTTTAGTAAAAAAGGGGATAAAAAAATTTGATGGGGTTATATCAAATGATTTTTTAATGGAACTTTTATCAAAGGGGTTTGTATTGGATAAAGAAAATCCTGAGATAGTAATAGTAGGATTTGATGTAAACTTGACTTATCAAAAAATAAAGCGTAATATAAATCATATAAATAAAGGAACAGAATTTATTTTAACACATAATGACCCGCTCTGCCCCTATAAGGGTGGAAAAGAGATACCTGATGCCGGATTGATAATAAACTTAATCACACAAGCAGTAAAAAGGGAACCGGACTCTATATTCGGTAAACCATTTAAGTCTACTATAGATTATATAATTAAAAATTATAAAGTTAAAAAAAGCGACTTATTGGTAATAGGGGACAGGATAAATACAGATATAAAAATGGCAAATGAGAGCGGTATAGATTCAATTTGGGTAATGAACAAACAGACTGAAAAAACTGGCAGCAAATATAAGCCAACTGCAATGGTTGATTCTTTAGATTCTCTTTATAGCTATGTTAAGGACATATAATTAATTTTGTATCTCAATAAACATAGTTTTATTAATGTAAGTTTATTATTAAGTTTATGAACAGCTCTCAAAAAATTGCTTATTCGCCAGGAAAATGTAATATAGGGCCAAAAGAAATAAGAAAAAGGTATGCAATTGGGTTTTTGGGTTTTATTACTGCTATTATACTTATAGTATTATTCTCATTTTTTAAGCTAAATTACTTGTTTTTCATCATATTGTTACTGCCATTTCTTTTAGGTTTTGTTGGTTTTTACCAAGGTTATACTAAGTTTTGCGTTGGTAATGCTATGGAAGGTATCTATGATTTATCAGATACTAAAAGTAGAAGAGGGGTTATAAAAAATAGAATTTCCCATAGTTTAGATCTTAAAAAGGCGGTTATTTTAATTGCATACTCTGTTATATCTGCAGCCATTATTACGTTTATTATAACCTTTATTGCTTATTACACAGGTGTATAATGATATACATTAAAACTGTTGATGAAATAATTTTTGGGCTGCTTAGCATACTCGGTATCTTTGGTGCTTATTATGCAATAATCATAGTTAGAGCCTTGATAAAGCATAAAATTGATAAAGCGCCTTTGTTAAGTTATTTATTGAGTCCTCAGAACATAAAAATTCCATATTTTGTGTTTGCAGGCTTCTTTGCCTTTTTTACTGGCTTAATGGTTTTAGCGGATCTTTTAGACGGAGGGTTTAATGCGACAAATCTTATTCAATACTCTACGTTCTATTTAGGTTTTGTTTTTGCTATACTGACTGCTATTTTTATTATATTGGACCTGCATTTTTGGTATATGAGGTTTAAAAGATTCATATGATAGGGAATGATATACTAGGTATAGTGGGGATTATTACAGGGGTTATAATATTTATCTCTACTGTTGGATTTGTTTACTTTATGTTATCTGCCTATAAGCATGGCTCAATAAAAGATACAAATAAGTTTTTCGGGAGTTATATGTTTAATAATCCGAAGCGTTATATACTGGCTTTTTCATTTCTGGTAATAGCCGCTGTATTGCTTGCAATAGCGTTTATAGCTTCATTTATAGCCAGTTTCTTTATAAATCCATTGAGTATATGGGAGATATTAAGTTCAGCTACGCTTATTGCTCTAGCAGCGTTTTTCGTAGTTTTTACAAGTATGGATCACCCTAAGGCTTTCATAAATTATATAAAATTTCTAAAAAACAAAAAATAGACATTTAAATATTTTAAATTATCAACTTTATTTTATTATGGCTAGTTACTGGTCTTCTTTAGAGTAGT
The DNA here is from genome assembly GCA_021851145.1 of Nanobdellota archaeon. Taxonomy (GTDB): domain Archaea; phylum Nanobdellota; class Nanobdellia; order Parvarchaeales; family Parvarchaeaceae; genus Parvarchaeum. The sequence continues at coordinate 34,843 of JAJZJK010000002.1, read as the reverse complement.
TATGTTTGAATTTGTCCCGTTTAAACCTAGAATAATGACTTCCGTTACTGTTGCTTCTTCCAAATTCTCTTCTGTGTGGGTTATTGCCCCTAAAATTTCTATTTGAGTTAAAGTTGCTTCTTCTCAATGCAGTTTCAAATTCATGCTTTCCGTTTTCTTTATAAAATTCATTCATTTTTGTCCTATAAACAGCAAGATCAAATTCCAAAGGCGAAAGTTTTACTTTTGCGTAGTTTTCAATTTCATAAACTAGGTATTTCTCCCCATGTGTAAAAATAGTAAATGCTCTTCCACTCTTTCCCATCCTTGCACTTCTACCCACTCTGTGGACATATGCTTTAGGGTCGGTTTCTGCATCAAAATTAATTATGTCTGAAACATTATCTATATCAAGCCCGCGTGCTGCTACATTTGTAGCTATAAGCATATTAACTCCCTCTTTAAACATATTAAGAGAGTGTTCTCTTCTGTTTTGGCTTAATCCTCCGTGCATCAAAACTGCCTGCATCCCCATACTTTGCATTATTGAATGTATCCTTTCTGCGTTCCTTTGCGTCTTGCAGAATATTATAGCTTTATCCGGTTTTTTCTCTTCTAAGTAAGCAAGCAAAGTAGCAAACTTATCGCTTCCGCTTGCAATCGAATAGAAATGCTGAATGGTACTTACCGTTACTTCTCCACCGTCTATATTAACATTTACAGGATTATTTGTATAATTCAATGTTATATGCTTTATTTCTTCCGGTATGGTTGCAGAGAAAAACATAGTCTGCCTTTTCTTTGGTAATTTTGATAATATGTACTTTATGTCGTCTATAAATCCCATGTCTAGCATTATGTCTACTTCATCCAGTACCAGAAATCTTATAAAATCAGTATTAAGCTCTCTCCTTTTCATTAGGTCTATAAGCCTTCCAGGAGTTCCTATTATTATATTTGCACCATTTTTTATCTCTCTTATTTGGTAGTTTATAGAAGCTCCTCCATAAATGGTAACAGCTCTTAATTGCATGTGCCTCCCTAGGTCTCTAACGACTTCTGTTACTTGTAAGGCTAGCTCTCTAGTAGGAGTAATTATCATTGCGGCCTGCTTCTCATTTTTTTCAAGGCTATTTAGTATAGGTATTACAAAAGCAGCTGTCTTTCCACTTCCTGTTTTGGATTTTACAACTACATCTTTGCCTTCCAATTCCAATGGAATAGCCTGTTTTTGCACTTCAGTAGGTTCTTCAAACTTCATTTCATGCAATGCAGTTAGTATCTCTTTTCTTAAGTTCATTGAATCAAACATATCTATTTACAGTTTTATATTGATCTTTTGATATAAATAGACTATGTATTCAAAAATTAATGAAAAAGCCATAAAAGAATGGTGGGATTCAGCTTCTGAATACTATCAGGAGGAGATATCTGCGGATAAGATGGTAGATGTTCAATACGGCCCTTTTGCTTCATCAGAAAAAAAACTAAAATTACTTGGAAATGTCAAAGGTAAGAAAGTACTGGAACTAGGGTGTGGTGGAGGGCAAGTTTCAATATCTCTCGCTAAAAAAGGTGCGATATGTACTGGAATAGATATTTCCGCTAATCAGATAAGAATCGCAGAGAAAAATGCTAAAAAAGAAAATGTAAATGTAAAATTTCTTCAGATACCTTTTTCTCGTTTATATAAGTTAAAGCAGGAAAAATTTAATATTGTTATAGGAGTAATGTCTTTGCAGTATTGCACGGATCTGAAGAGCTTAATCAAGAATATTAAAGATTTGCTGGTTAATAATGGTATTTTTGTTTTCAGCATAGAACATCCGTTTTACTTACTTATTGACCCGAATGATTTAAAAATAACGGAAAGTTATTTCGGCTCTGGATTGGTTATTAAGAGAGAAAAATGGCCGGATGGCAGCACACACTACTTTAATTATTATAATCACAAGATAAGCGATATTATCAACTTAATAATCGACTCAGATTTAAGACTTGAAAGGGTAATTGAGCCTTTTGAAAGAGAAGATAAAATCTGGGGAGCAGGGTACAGAAGAGCTCTTGTAAATAAGATAGCCCCTACTATAATCTTTAAATGTAAAAAAATAAACAGCAATAAAAATTAAATACTCTTGTTATCTATTAAATGAATGATATCTATTCTAACAAAGCAATATCCTGAAAAGAAAAGCCTGGAAACTTTAGGGCCTGTAGTAAGAAAGTGGTTTATTTCGAAATTTAAAGAGTTAACTCCACCTCAAAAGTTTTCGTTTAAGCTAATAAGTGATAAGAAAAATGTTCTTATAACAGCTCCAACTGGAAGCGGCAAGACTTTATCTGCTTTTATCCCAATAATAAATAAACTAGTTGAATCATCTATACATAATCAATTAAATGATGAGATTAAATGCCTGTATATTTCACCATTAAGAGCATTAAATAACGATATTTATAAGAATCTTATACTGCCGATTGAAGACTTGTACAAAACACCAGAACTTGCCGACAAGAGAAAGATAACTATTGGAGTAAGAACTGGAGATACTCCGCAAAATGAACGTAGAAAACAGTTTGTTCACCCCCCTAATATATTTGTGACTACCCCAGAGTCTTTGGCAATAATGCTAAATTCTCCAAAATTTATACAGAAATTTGTTAATTTAGAATATGTAATAGTGGACGAATTACATGAACTTGCAAATAGCAAAAGAGGTTCACATCTTGCAGTTTCTCTTGAGCGTTTAAGCGATTCTATAAAGCATGACTTTGTAAGAATCGGTTTAAGTGCAACAATATATCCATTAGATAAAGCAGCAAGTTTTCTAGTAGGTACAAAAAGGAGCTGCGTTGTTGTTGATGCATCCTGGAGTAAAAAAATAAATGCAAAAGTTGTCTCCCCAGTTAGGGATTTAATATACGCAAATGAATCGGAAATAGATGAATCAATGTATAATATAATAAACGGCATAGTAAAAAAGAACAAAACTACGCTTATATTTACCAATACTAGAAGTGGAACTGAAAGGCTCGTCTTTAATCTCAAAAAGAGGTTTGGATACAAAGATGAAGAAGTGTCTGCACACCATGGTTCTCTTTCAAGAGAAGAAAGATTTTCTGTAGAAGAAGACTTGAAAAATGGCAAGCTGAAGTGCGTTGTTTCGTCTACAAGTTTAGAATTGGGAATTGATATTGGGAGTATAGATCATGTTATTCAGATAAACTCACCTAAGAGCATAACTAGGGCTTTACAAAGAATTGGAAGGAGCGGGCATGGATTCAAAGACACTGCAAACGGAGATTTGATTATAAATAATAGGGATGATTTAGTTGAATGCACAGTAATGCTTTATGACGGGCTTAAAAGAAAGCTTGATTCATTCACAATGCCTGAAAACCCTTTAGATGTTCTTGCACAGCACATTGTTGGAATGGGTCTAAATAAAATTTGGGATGCAAAAGATGCTTATAACTTGATTAAAAAAGCTTACCCCTTTAGAAACTTAGAAAAGAAAGATTTTCTAGGTCTAATAAAATATCTTGCAGGGGAGTATGTTCCATTAAGGGAAAGATCTGTCTATGGGAAAATATGGTTTGATAGTGATTCAAATAAATTTGGAAAAAGAGGCAGGCTTACTAGGTTGATATACTATACCAATATAGGGACTATACCGGACGAAGTTGCAATAAATGTTTATATTTGGGGTACAAAGAAAAAAATAGGAAACATAGAAGAGGAGTTTCTAGAAAAACTAAAAAAAGGGGATGTTTTCGTTTTAGGCGGGAAGGTTTACAAGTTTCAGAGATCAAGTGCCGCTGATTGTTTTGTCTTGCCTGCAAATGGGGAAAAACCTAACATACCTCCTTGGTTTTCGGAGCAACTCCCCTTAAGCTATGAATTAGCTGTAGATATAGGAAAGTTTAGGAGGGAATTTTCATCTATTTTGAATAATTTACCTAAAGAAAAGTTTATTTATAAAAACCGAAAAGAATTGCCTAAAAAGGCAAAAGATTACCTACTTTCAATGCCTGCGGACAAAAATTCAATTGATTCAATATATGAGTACATAAGAGAGCAGGTTTATTTTACTGGTAAAGTCCCATCTGATAATTTAATCCTAATAGAAAAGACAAGGTATAATGATAAGGAGTATACTATCTTTCATTCACTTTTTGGCAGAAGAGTAAATGATGCATTATCAAGGGTTTTAGCGTTCATTTTAAGTGATAAACTCGGTGAAGAGGTAGAGTTAGTAATAAATGACAACGGTTTTGCGCTAATTTCAAATGAGAAAATAGGGGATAATGTGATTAAAAGTGTTATTTCGTCTGCATACAATTCAGATATAAGGAAAATAATAAAAGAGAACATAAAAAGAACAGAAATGCTTAGAAGAAGATTTAGACATGCTGCAGCGAGAGGCTTAATGATACTTAGAAATTATAAAGGCCATAGGATAAGAGTTGAGAGGCAGCAAATAAACGCACAAGCACTTTTAAGGATAATAAGCGAGATGGATGAAAATTTCCCAATACTAAAGGAAGCATACAGAGAAATAGAAGAGGATGTCATGGATATTGTAAATGCTTCCTCAATTCTAAAAGCAATAAAAAGCAAAAAAATAAAATACTCCATAATAGAGACTTCTGTTCCTTCCCCATTTTCTCATAATCTCGTAACTATAGGAGAGACTGATGTGATATCAATAAAAAACAAGAAAGAGTACGTTAGGCAGCTACACAGGTTGGTAATGAAAAAAATAGCGGAGAAGCAAAATGCAAATAAATGAATCCATAGATTTGATAGAAGGTATGCCTATAGCTTATATAAAACCTCTTAATTCACTGGTCATCTCTGATACACACCTAGGTTATGAGGGCCAAATGTCTACATCAGGCACATTAATACCCAGCAGAAATTTAAGGTTTATAGAGGATATAATAGAGAAAGCTGTTATAATTACAGGTGCAGACCGGCTGATAATAACCGGGGATTTAAAAAACGATTTTTCTGACTTAAAATACTATGAAAGAAAGGAAATAGGGGAACTTATAGAGTTCTGCGAAAAAATTTCAGTAAAATTAATTTTAATAAAGGGAAACCATGATAACTATCTTGACAGAATAAAAAATAGTTATAATATAGATATAATCGGGGATTATCTGCTAGAGAAAGGTTTTTACATAACACATGGCGATGAGCTTCCAAAATGTAAGGCAGACACATACATAATTGGACATGAACACCCCAGTATTATAATATATAGACAAGTAGGCTATGGAGAGAAGATGAAAGCATTTCTTTATGGTGGCACAAAAGACGGTAATAAGCTGCTTGTTTTGCCTGCTTGTAGTATATTCGCTCCGGGTAGCAACATAAATGAAGAGAAAAAAGAAGAATTGCTTTCCCCATTTTTAAAAGATTTTTGCGATGTAGATAATTTAAATGCAATTTGTATCTCTGAGGGAGAAAACTTAAATTTTGGGAAAATAAAGGACTTAAGAGATATAATTGTCTAAAAATCCATTTCTATTTGGTAAACATTTAAGTTTTTGTGCCTAGTATTTGATATAAATTCAAAAGGCATTTTGTCTTTGTATTCTTTAGTCAGCTTATGATCTAGTTCCTTCTTTTTGAATAAATCTCTAAAATCAGACAGGTCTGTATTAGAATCAGGATCATAATCCTTATTTGTTTTTAAAACATATGTTTTCTTGCCATGCGGATAGCCATCAGAACACACTAAGTAGCCCTCTTTCTTAACAGCTAAATTAGTTATTCTAAGTCCGCTAGAAACTAAAACCTGGAGGTCTAAATTCCTTTTTTCTTCTCTGTATAAACTACCTGAATCGGCGCATATTTCTATGCCTATTTCTAAATTGTCCCATTGAAATTTTTTATTTATGGAGTAATCCCTCCCAATAAGTTCATACTGCCCTGTATTAAAGAAAGATGTACCGCCATCATTAGATTTTATTGTTGAAAATATAATTTTACCATTATAAAGAACTGGTAGAAAATTATACATTTTCATATTCTTGGTATAAATCACTGCAGAACCTGGTAATACAAGCGTTTTTGTTTGGCTTGTTATTTCCCTTAGGCTGTTAAGCAGACTATCTAATTCTTTATAGGAGTAGGGTTTTTCTTCTATTAGGTTATTGTTCATCAAACCCCATTCAGGGCCAACTATAATATCCAAATTAAACTTTTTAGCATTTCTTAATACGCTTAATGTTTTTTCTAGGCTTGAGTAACTTGGATGGTTAGTGTTTATATCAATTATACCAACTTTTAAAAGTCTTTGCATGTTTTATCTAGAATTTAACGGCTATTAATACATTTTTGAGTTAATCTATAATCTATTTAACTATTATTTTCTTAATAGATATATGGCAACAAACAAAGTAATAGTTATAGGCGCAGGTGCGACAGGTTCTTTTATTACACATGACTTGGCAAGCAGAGGTTTCGATGTCACTGTGATAGAAAAAGGCAATATAATAGGAGGAACTAGCGGAAAGTTTCATGGCATGCTACATAGTGGCGCAAGATATGCAATGAATGATGTCAAGGCTGCACAAGAAAGTATAATGGACAACAAGGTTATTTCAGAGATAGCACCTTTTTGTATAGAGAACACAGGAGGTATGTTTATAGCGTTGAATGATGAGGATTTATCGTTTAAAAGTAAATTTGAAGAAGGCTGCAAACAATCAAACATACCTATAGAAAGCATAAGTACAGAATCCGCACTTAAGGAAGAACCTTTCTTAAATAGCTCTATAAAAGCGGCGTATAAAGTTCCAGACAAGGTAATCAATTCATTTAAATTTATAACAAGTCTTTTGTTGACGTCAAAAAGAGAATCTGCAAAGATATTACTTAATACTGAAGTAGTAGATTTTATAAGAGAAGGAAATCAAGTGAAAGGCGTAAAAATAAAAAATAATAATAATGGGCAAGTTAGTGAATTAAAAGCGGATTTGGTAATAAATGCAAGCGGTGCTTGGGCATCCAAATTAATAAATGACAGGCTCGGGATAAAAAGCATAGAAATGATACTCTCGGCTGGTACAATGGCGGTAATAAACAGAAGATTTACTAAACATATAATAAATAGGTTAAGAGAACCCTCAGATGGTGACATAGTTGTGCCATTTTTTAATGATTCTATAATAGGAACTACTGCATTCATAGTTGATGACCCTGAAAAATTCGATGTAGACAAAGAGGATATAAGTTTTCTTCAGAAATCAGGTAGCGAGATGGTACCAATTCTTGCAAATTACCCTGTTTACAGGTATTACGCAGGGGTTAGGCCTTTAATTGCAATAGGGGAAAATGAGGACAGCAGAAAAGCAACTAGAGATTTTAAGATATTTGACCATTCTGCAACAGATAACCTTAATGGGATAGTAAGTATAGTTGGGGGCAAATTAAGTACTTCTAGAATAATGGCAAAGGAAATCGGAGACTTTATATCAACTAAACTTAACAGTAAAGAAGAATCTAAAACTGACAAGATAAAACTATACTGGCCGCAGATTAATAACGAGAACTTAGATGAGATGTCAAAGTCGTTATCTGTAGATAAAGGATTTTTATCTGAGATGATAAACGAATCTGCAGGTAAAACATACTCAGATATGTATTCAAATGCATTGGATGTATTATATTCAAGGATGTTATTTAATTAATATGGAAATGAAAGGCAGTTTTGTAGTAGATTTTAGTGTTGACAAAGTATGGGGAGTAGTATCTAACGCTAACATGTTTTCAAAATGTCTCCCAAATGTAGCATCTACTTCAGTAGATGGAGATAATTTTCAAATGCAGTTTAAAGTCGACGCAAAAAAGTATACTGCTAAATTTTTGGGCGCAAGCTATCTTTCTAACTTAAACATAAAATTTTCTGCTGAATTAAAAGAAAAACAGGAAAATAAACATATTCTCATACAGGGAGATGGGTCAACTATCGGATTAAAATTTTCATTGGCTTTGTATATAGATTTAGATGCACAGGATTCTTCTACAAAGATAGATTGGAAAGCAGAGATAGAACTAGGAAAAATGGCAAAACTATTCGGAGAAAATGTTATAAACCAGGCAGTAATGGACGTTGTAAATCAGACAATAGAAAACTTAAAGGCCCTGCTTAAATAAACTAAAAATAAATAAGATTGTTTATATGTTCGAGATATCTTAAAAATATACTTATGGAACCAAAGATAGCTACAAAGAATCTAGATGTAAAGGGTAGTTTTAAGAATGAAAATCTGATACTATCCGTTCTTGTAATAAGCGTCTTGATGGCATCTATAGACTCTACAATAGTTCTTCTTGCTTTCCCTGCAATAACTCAGGCGCTTCATTCTAATCTTTCAACTATAATTTGGGTTATTCTTATTTATCTTCTTATAACGGCAGTTGCTGCAACCCAGCTCGGAAGGATAGGTGACTTGTTTGGAAGGTCAAGAGTATTTAATTCTGGTATAGCCATTTTTACGATTTTTTCATTTATGTGCGGTATTGCACCAACAGATATAACTTTGATAATATTTAGAGGTTTTCAAGCTTTAGGGGGAGCAATGATGACGGCTAATAGCGGGGCAATAATAGCTGATACATTTAAAAGAGAAAAACTGGGGAAAGCTTACGGTTTTACAGGTATGGGTTGGAATGTAGGAGCTATGCTTGGGATAGTTCTCGGAGGAATCATAACTACTTTTATAGGTTATAGATATATTTTCTTCATTAATGTGCCTATTGGAGTGGTTCTTTTCGTGCTGGCAATGAAATATATAAAGGATAACAAGAGAGAACATGAAAAATTGGATATAGCAGGGATGGGCCTTTTAGGAGTATCGCTGTCTATGGTTTTATACGCAGGCGTGAGAATAGCTTCTGTTGGGTTGAATTTTGTAAACGTGTTGATACTGATCCTAGGATTCATACTGCTTGTTCCATTCTATTTTAGAGAAAAAATATTTGTAAACCCAGTAATAAAGTTTTCAATGTTTAAGAATAAGGTCTTTAAAAATTCAGTTTTAGCTTCAATGTTCCAAGGCCTCGGATTCATGGGAGTAGCATTTATGCTTATAATGTATCTACAAGGAGTTAGAGGCTTAAGCCCATTTAACGCGTCATTGCTTCTTCTTCCAGGGTATGTACTAAGTGGAGTATTATCTCCATTTATGGGAAGATACTCTGATAAATATGGGGCAAGATTGCTTGCAACACTTGGCCTTTTAATAATGATAGCGGGAATAACGGTATACTTCGCGCTTACTGCCACTTCTAGCGTGTATATCGTTCTTATTGGTTCTGCTATAACTGGGTTTGGAGGCGCAATGTTTTGGCCTGCTAACAATAGTGCTGTTATGAAAAGCAGTGAAGCAGGCAGATTTGGCACAGCTTCTGGAGTTTTAAGGTTATTTGGTAGTATGGGCATAATGGGCAGTTTTATAATAGTAATCGTTACTGCAACATTAGCTATACCGAGATATCTTGCATTTGAAATATTTGTAGGAACGTCAAAACTAATTGGCGGCATTACAAATGGATTTATAAAAGGGATGCATTTCTCATTTTTGTTTCTCATATTGATGCTTGTTATAGCTGCATTGCTTTCTCTTACTAGAGGAAATGAGAATAAAGCAGAGAGTGTTAAAAGTAATCACTTTTAAGTAATATAAAGCTTTAAATACTAATTAGTATCTAATAACGATTAGGTAAATATGAAACTAAATAATATTTTAGGAAAGAAAAATGTAGATAATTTTGAAAGCGATGGCTACTATGAACTTGATAGCACATTTGAAAGAATAAAAAACAGTTACAAAAAAGAAAAAAACATAGAGAACTACACAAATGCAATAATTAAAACTGCAGGAGATTACACGGCAAAAGATCTGGTATATTTTGTTGAAGCAAAACTGGAAGGATTATACTCAAATGCTGAAAAAAGGCTTTTAGATAATTATTACAAGGCTGCATGGAATAAATTATCAGAAAAATACGGAATGGAAAAATTATTTGATTCCACAAAGACAGGTTACCTTTCAAAATTACATGATTACTTTGTAAAGCTGTCTAATAAGCTTTCTAGTAATAACTATGGTCTTTTAGCTAGGTATAACGGTAAAGTTAGCAATGACAAATTTAAAGGGAATAACAAATACTGGTTGTAAAGAACCATAAAAATTAACTGTACCTTCTCATTGCAAAAAAGAAAGAAAAGAAAACAATTATTTCTATTGCAACTATCAAAGCTATTGAAAGTATAGAGGGATTATTTTGAAATTGATTTGGAGAGATAAGGTATACTATTAAAAATGCACTTACAAGTGAGGCTATACCTGCGAAAAAAGCATAGAAAATATCCTCTTTTCCTATCATACTACATTGAATGGCTATATTCTTCTTTAAGTTTCTTGAATATCTCATCACTTAAGCTATCAGAGTAGTAATATTTTTCAATTGCCTTCTCAATTAATTTTTCAGGATTTTCTTTGTATTCTAATAATTGCAGTATGTGCTTTTTTACTGTTTCTATCTGCATGTCTTTTATTTTTTGAGTGTCGAGTTCATACTCAAACTTTCCAGTGTTTATCTTGCCAGTTAGATTTATGTATGCTATGGCAGTATCAATCTCCTTTTCGTCAATCTTTTTCTCTATAGAGAATAACTTACGATACAATGCCAGCTGTCTCCTATGCTTTGAGCCTTGGTCATCTGACCTATCGGTCTTAAAGTCTATTATCAAGAATTTATTTTTTTCTTTATTTAAGAATATTGCATCAAGCTTTGCAGATAGCTTCAAATTAGTTTTTATGTCTGGAAAAACAGCCTCAAGCGGCATCTCAATGGATTTTTCAGCTTCTGTCTCTGAAGAATTATACTTTCTTTTTATCTCTTCGGTTATGCTTATTATATTCTGCAGTATCTTTTTTTGAGTGTCATTTAATTCCTCTTCTTTTAGTGTATTCTTGAAATAGTCCTCTGCAATTTTATGCGCCTTTAAGCCAAATTTTGTGCTTTCAGTAACTTCCCTTACTCCCAAAATATTTCTTTTTATAAAATTTAATGGGTCAGACATTGAATCTAAAAGCGAAAAAGATATACCTTTAAGTTGATTGAAGTAGTCACTTACTCTTTTAATAAGCCATTTATCATTTTCTTCAAGCAGTTCCTTTGCAGCTTCATATTCCTTATTTACAAAAAGTGAATAAGCTTCGGCGTATTTTTTCTTGTATGGCGCAGGTTCATCTTCTATCTCATCTGTGCTTTTTTCTATAAGATTCTCTACATAATAATCCTCTGCCAAAGAAGGGGGAGTTACGACAAATAGCTTTTCTCTTGCACGTGTAAATGCCACAAAATCTATACGTATACTTTCTTCAGACAATTCTTCTTTTATGTCTACCCCTTTAGTTTGTTTGATTATAGAATTTGTAACTAAATCAATATAGCTAGTTTTATTGTTCTGTTTTTTTGGTATATACACTACATTGTCAAATTCAAGCCCTTTTGCTTTATGCACAGTTGTGAGTACAAGGCTTTCTGGTTTATCATTTGATTCATAACTGTCTTCTGCGGCATACAAATAGACTAATAAATCTGAAAAACTTGGTAATTCGTTTGTATCCATGTATTGGTTTATGTTTTCCAGTGTTGCTGCTGCACTTATGTAATAATCATCATCTAAAGCTACTGATATCGGCAGTATTGTTTCATTGAATAGTTTGTTTATATTAAAGAGGTTTAATTCTGCCGATGCTTTCCTTTCAAAGAAAGGCCTTGCAAGTTTTTTAACTTCTGACATGTCAATCTCTTTTTTTCTGTATTTTTCTTCGATTTCAAATGCCTTTTTAAGAGAAACTCCCGAGAAAGGTGTAAATAATGCCTTTAAAATGTCCTTTTCATCGCTATTAAATATTCCTTTTAGATAATCAATTATCGAGTTTTTCGCCCTATTAGAAACGGATGCACTTGCAGTTGTTGCATATCGTATATTTTTTGCGTCTAGTATGCGTGAAATATTTATTATCTGCTCATTAGTCCTAGTTATTATTGCCGTGCTTTTTCCTTCAGAGACCAATTCAGTCGCAATTTTTATTGCAATATTGTCTGTATTACTGCCCACAACTTGTTTTACGCTACCGCCAGGGCCTTTATTACTCTTGAAATCACTAAGCTCTTCCTGGTATCCTTTATCTTTTGTTTTATTTAGAAAATACTGCTTGGAATATTCTAGTATTTCGCTATAACTCCTGTAATTTAATCCTTTTGTCATCTGCTCTAGGTTATTTAATTTCTGAAATTCAACAAAATTCTTTAAACTACCTCCTTGAAAACCAAATATAGACTGCTTTCTGTCACCTACGAGGAATAGATAATCCCCTAACAGTCTTGCTATTTCGGCTTCTACATCATTTAGGTCCTGAAGCTCGTCTACTAAAACATATTTGTAATGTCTTTTTAATGGATCATACTCAATTAAAAACCTCTTCAGAAGGTCATTATAATCAATTTTATTTTCCCCTTTATCTCTTTCATAATCTTTGAATGCAATAAGAAAATAATCAAGGAATGCTAGTATCTCATCGATATTTATACTGCTCATATTTTCCAAAAAAGATTTGTTCATTAGCTCGTTTTTAGTTGCCTTAATATCTATTTCTTCTGGTGTTATCCCGAAGCTTTTAATGTACCTTATAGAATTTTCTATTTTAGGAATAAGCTCTTGTATTATGTAATCTCTCTCATAATTGAATGCATTATTGTTTTCAAAGCTTTTGAATATAGCGAATCTTATAAAATTGTTGCTTACAAGCTCGTATTCTTTTCCCTCTTGAGAAAAATACGAATTGCAGAAGCTGTGGAAGGTAGAGATAGTAATACCATTTATTTTTGATATTTCTAGGCCGTTTTCCTTTAGTTTTTGCCCAATTTTTTCGAACATTTCATCTACTGCTTTATTTGTAAATGTCAAGCACAGAATATCCTTCTCGTTAACGCCTTCCTTTATAAGCTCTATTACTCTATTTGCCAATGAAGTAGTTTTACCTGTTCCAGGATTAGCCTTTATAAGTATGTTTTTATTTAGATCCATTATACTGATTACTTGCCTTATTATAAAAAGTTTGTAACTATTTACACATATGTTATAAATCTTATTTTTAGGTTAAAACTTATAAATGAAAACTAGTTAATTAAGTAATGGAAAGGAAAGTTTACACTGAAATAAAAGAGATAATAAAACCAGAACATACTGCATTAATAGTATGGGATGTGCAAAAAATGCTGGTAAACAACATATACAACAAAGAAGAATTTCTTAAAAACATAAATGAGTTGATAGAAGCAGCAAGAAACAAGGGAATGCCAGTTTTCTTCACAAAGATCACGCCATTGCCAAAGGAATTTGAGTCCCCTGCAAGGAAATACTCCTCAGGCAAAATGAAGTTTAATCTATCGCAGTTGCCTAAAGAGATGTTTGATTTAGCAATTGAACCTAAAGAAAATGAAATAACTCTAAATAAAAACACCGCTAGCATATTTGTCGGAACTAATTTTGATTTAATGTGTAGAAATGCAGGAATTGAAACAATTATAATTGGCGGTATTGCAACCGAAATAGGAGTCGAATCAACTGCTAGGGATGCGGTTAATAGAGGTTTTTATGTAGCTGTAGCCTCTGATTCATCCTCTTCAAGCGATAAAGAAGCACATGAAAGATCCTTACAAAATATGAAAAAGCTTTTTGATGTGTTATCAACCGAAGACATAATAAAGGCACTTTGATGACTTTTAAAAAGAATCGTGATAAGATAAAGGAAGGCATTGAGAAAAATTACAAGATATTAGGTCTTATAAATGATTTTATGATAGGACTTGAATTCCTAGTGGGAAGTATAGAATTTTTACCTGGCCACTTAAGCACTATAGGGGTGTACCTTTTTATTCTAGGCAGTTTTCAGATACTCTTAATCCCAACTATAAAGATAGCTAGAGATGTACATATCAGTGTAAAATTGAAAACCAATAAATAGAATAAGAAGCTTATTTGAATATGGAAATGAAAGAATTCAATAAAACAAATACTAAAATATCTGCGCTTGGAGTAGGCACTTGGGAGCTTAGCAGTGACAGAGTAGAAAACATAAAGGGTATAAAATACGCAATAGACAACGGGGTAAATTTCATAGATACCGCGGAAATGTATAATACTGAAGATGTTGTAGGCGAAGCAATAAAAGGCTACGAAAGAGATAAGCTTTTCATTGCAAGCAAGGTTTGGCCCACTCATTTCAAGTATGATGATGTCATAAAAGCCTGCGAAGCCAGCCTAAAGAAGATAGGAACAGATTACTTAGATTTATACCAATTACATTGGCCCAACAAATCTGTTCAAATAAAAGAAACAATGCAGGCAATGGAAAAATTAAGAGAGGACGGAAAAATAAGAAACATTGGGATAAGTAATTTTTCACTTGATGAGATGAAAGAAGCTCAGTCAGTAATGGAAAAATATGAGATAGCTTCTAATCAAGTAGAATACAGTATTGTTACTAGGGATATAGAAAAAACTGGTGTTTTTGAGTACTGCTTGGAAAATCACATTGCGGTTATAGCTTACAGCCCATTATCTCATGGTAAGATATTCAAAAATCCTGAATTATTAAATGACATAAATAAGGTAGCCAGCAAATATTCAAAATCTGCAGCGCAGGTTGCAATAAGCTGGTTATTACACAGGGAGAATACTTTTCCAATACCAAAAGCAAGCAATACAGAACATATGAAAGAAAACATTGAATCTATAGATATAAAACTTAATGAAGAAGATTTAACTTTTCTTTCCGGGTTAGAAAGCAAATATTATACTGAACCGATAGCAAAGCAGCATAAAAAGAACGAAGACAAAGTAAACAGCTACAACTTCAAGGAAGAGAAGATAAATTAAGACATTAAAACACAAAAAACCAATAAGATGTATGACATGCAGCACGATAGATCTTTTAAACGTTCTTGGGAAAAAATGGGATGCAACAATACTGGAAGAGATAATTAACAATGAAGGGATAAATTTTGATAAGCTTCTTTCTTTAAATTCTAAGATTTATCCTAAAACTTTGAATAAAGCATTAAATGACCTGATAAAAACAGGCCTCATAACAAAAAGTGTATCTTACAGTAATAAAATGAAAAGAAGTGAGTATAAAACGACAAATGATGGGAAGGAGCTTGCTTCCATATTTGAATCCTTTAAGAATAAAATTAAATGCAATGGGTTAGAAGAGGGTATAAAAGACTGTAGAACATGCGAAAAAGGCCCAAATGGTAATAACCTACAGGGTAGTTATCCTATAAAAGTGGAAAAAGACTTATAAATTTAGCTTTTAATAGCTGAGACTGCCGTTATTGTAATAATATAGGATATGGACAAAAAGAAAATTAGCTCATTTTTTAAGCCCTTGACAAATCTAATGCATGACCAATACATAAATTATGTCCCCTCCTATGGAAATAGCTTCTTTTTTACTATAGGCATATACCTGTTAGAGTTGTTTGTGATATTAGCTATAAGCGGCATGGTAATGCTGATTTTTGGGCCTTTTTGGTGGGATACAACTGCTATAGGAACCTTTTTCAGAAGTGTGCACTTATGGGCAGCAGAAGCGTTTGTAACCTTAATGTTTATACACTTGTTCGTAAATTTTTCAACTTCTGCTTTTAGAAAGAAAAAGCTTGTTTGGATAATTGGAAGCATAATATTGTTCCTTGTCTTACTAGAATTTGCCTTTGGTATAGGAGTTCAAGGCGGTCTGCTTTCACAGTGGAACGACAAGGCTGGTGCAGATTTATGGAATGGCTTGGGTTTAGGATTTTGGGTAAATCCTTTAAATCAGGGAGCAGTTTTAGGCTGGCACGTAGCAATTATTCCGATACTTCTTCTTCTATTGATATTTATGCATTATTCTTTGGTGAAAAAAGACGGGCTAAGCAAACCTTATAGAAAGGATATACCTTATAAGATGGTAAAAGCTGACCATAAAAAAATGTATAGAAGAATGATTTATATCCTTGCAATCATTATAGCATTTGCATTGGTATTTAGTTCTCCGTACATAGCGCCATTAACTATAAGCCAGGCTGCAAACTCTAATCCATCTGGGATTGCAACTACTCTTCTGCAGGAATTTAATTTCTCATCGGGCACTGCTACTTACTTAGACAGTATAGATCCTTACACCTTTAGTACAAGATCAGTCTACTTTACAGTTCCTTATTCTTCTTATGTGACTTTTACAAATAAAACAAATGAACTTTCAACATTTTTCAATGAGAATTCATCACAGCAAAATTCGCAGTTTATTCAGGCATATGCTTACTTCAGTAATAACGGCTCAATTTCTAACGCAATAAACTCACAAAATCCTCTTATCTCCGCAACAGCAAGTTTAACTAAAATGGCTGAATCTGGTGAATATCAGCTTGTTGTGCAAAATGAGAGCAGCAGCGGCTTAGATGAGACTTATGTTTTAAGATTTTTGTATGATACTGGCGCGTTGACAAATGCAGCAACTAAAGACGGTTTAAGGACTGCCCAATGGGGAATGTTAAAAGTGGGTTCACCCCCTTGGTCTATAGAGTATTGGTTAATTCCTTATAATATACTTGAGATAGAAACTGCCAACATACCTTGGTGGAATGATTTAGAGAATGGGCTAGTAGCAATGATTGCATTTCTTATCCTATTATTTTTCCCATTCATACCTTACTTAAATGAACTGCCTGATAAACTAAAGCTTTACAAACTATTTTGGAATAAGTATACAAATCCAGAGATGAGAAAGAAAACGAAATAATAGTAACTTATTGGTTACTTCTTATTTATAAATGCAAAAAAGCTATAAGCGATATGGGATTCGTTGATGAATTGGCATTGGAGTTGTTCTTTGTCGCTTTCTCGGGATTCCTTCTAGATTATACGGTTTTAGGCATGTATAGAGATTATAGAGCCAGGTATATAAATAAATCTAATTCAAAATTAAGCATTGAATCACATTTACAGAATTCAATATATATGTTTGCTGCCATAGCTGTTTTTATACTAGTAATGGGCTTTTATGGAGAGATGACTTGGAATTTACCAGGTGCATACGACTTATTATTTTATGATCCATTTATAATGGCAGGTATACTTGCATTAGGATTCGTGTTATCAGTTAAATATAATCAAAAATTACAGTATGTAGGGTTAGTCGCTTTATTTATGGGTTTAGTTTTAATAGAATACGGCATATCCGGTTATAACTTAGGTTACACAAGTGCTCCATTAGCTTTGCTTGGGTTATACACTGCGTTTGGTATTGCAGGGATATTTGCATATCCAACTGCTTTAATATTTGATAAGTATAGGGATAATGGTAGTAATAAACCATTAAACAGAAACTGGATTATATTTATTCTAGTATTTCTACTTTTCTTGACATTAGGGTCTTTGCTTGCAGCATACATTGGAGCAGCAGCAGTTCCTTCGCACCTTGCAGTCCCTCCTTAAAAGGATAAAATTTAGTCATAAAAATGGTAAGATATTAATATTATCTACTTTCTAATAGACAAAATGAAAATGGATATGCTTTTGGGAGCAATGAATAATATAGAGACTAGTGAATATGGTAATCCTTACAGCGTAATTGATAATATACAAAAAGCCAAGGATAAAGATTTAGATATTCTAATAGGTCCGGAATGGAGTTTGACTTGTAGCCCTAGTTTATACACTAAAAAAACAGCAAAAAATAGGGAGGCAGAAGCAGTAATAAACACGCTATTCAATGCTCCAGATAATATCAAATATGCACCTAGAGATGCAAGAAGAATACTTGATGAGGAATTAGAAGATGGATTTGAAAGATTTGATGAAATTCCAAGTATACCTTACTCAAAAAGAGAGTACCAAAGCTTGTTAAATGATGCTATGGATGCAAGTAAGGGCTCGGATATGCTTATTTTCCCTGGAACCGCTATGTTTTATGATGAGAATAGAGTACTTTATAATGTTATGCCAATACTGAGAAATGGAAAAATAGTTAAAAATATATATAAATTCAATGATGGACTCGGCTCTAGATTCAACCTAGAAAACGCATTAGAGCTTTATCCCTATAATAAACATGAGAAAGAGAATTATTCTTTGTCTTATGGTAAAACCCCTACAATAAACTTTAAAGGCATAACTGCTTCTGTTGAAATCTGTGCAGATTCTGGCATACTCAAAAAATATGGAGTAGATAATTTAGACTTACAAGTATTATCTTCCTGTGGAAATACCTCCACAGACAGGGTTATAAACAAACAAGGCTACTTGGCAATTGTTGACGGATTCAAAAGCGTAACTGTGCATGTTTCAGGAAAATACATCCCTAAATTAAAGCCTCTAGAAAAATCTAGTAATTTATCTGTATTCAATTTGGAATTTGATGTATAATCTATTTCTTAGCTTTTTTGCTTTGCAGGTAGTTTTTTGCCCAGTAATATGCGAAAGGAAATGCACAAAAAATAGCAGTCGGTAAAATAAATTGAGTATAAGTCATTTTAGCTATTACATCATTATAATTGTTAATTGAGAGGTAATTATGCAATGAAACCAACGATTCCTCCCCTCCGATAGCCACATACAATCCCCCGAGTAATTGTTTATTAGTCAACTTTAGAAAATCATGAGATTTGGAAGATAAAAAATAAACAAGCATATTTAATGCCAAATATGATCCTATTGCAGATGGCATTATACCCATATAGCTAAATGATTTTGACAGAATCGGATTTCCTTCCGAGCCTTGGGCATATTCTAACCCAAAATACGTAAGAATTTTGTCTGAAAAAAACGCGGCACTTTCGTAAAGAAGCTGAAATTTAACGGCCAAATTGTTATTATAAATATTTTTTAGTCCAGAAATGGCATTCCCAAGATAATGTCTTAGCCCCTTATTTGTAGGATAATGAGCTTTATCTTCAATTATGGCGTCTAAATCCATCATATTTTAATGCAGTTATTGCTTATAAATTTTAGAATAAAGCACTCAAAAGTAGCTAAACATTTTATAGAATAAAAGACATTAAGAAATAACTTAAATTTTTTATTAAACCTAAATAATTTTAAGATTAATATATACAGGCTAGTAACAGATATCGTGCTTACGATATTATCAAAAGATTTATATACTTCTGTTACATATTTTAAGGATGGAAAAAGTAACAATAGCTGCATTTGCAGGAAGTCTTCGGAAGGATTCATTCAATAAAGCAATAATAAACACCGCAAAAAAATACTCCCCCGAAAATATAAACATAGAAATTCTTGATTTAGATAGCATACCTCTTTTTAATCAAGATATAGTTAATTTTCCTGAAAGCGTAAAAGCATTCAAAGATAAGATAAAGAAAGCAGATGCTATACTAATAGCCACTCCCGAGTATAACAGGTCTATACCCGGAGTTCTAAAGAACGCTATAGACTGGGCGTCTAGGCCTTATGGAGATAACTCTTTTGATGATAAGCCCGTAGCTACAATAGGAGCTAGCGGTGGTGCTATAATAGGAACGGCTGTTGCACAGTATCATTTAAGACAGATATTCTCTTTTCTCAATGCGCACCCGTTAGAAAGGCCGCAAGTTTTTATAGGAGGGGCCGGAGATAAGGTAGAAAATGGCTTATTTGTAGATGATGACACTGTTGCGTTAATAAATGATCTGGTTGAGAAACTGGCTCAATGGGCTTTAAGACTAAAGAAGTAAGCTGTTAGCTGCAATAAAAATTATCTTATTTTTTGTAGTCCCTTAAAGCAGTTTTTAAACTTTTAAGATGCTGTGGAGGCATTAATAAAAACAGTAATGCATAAATCCCTTTTATTGCGCTTTCTCTATATTCCTCCCAATATGAATAATTTTTGGAAAAGTCATATAGAAAATTACTAAATGAAGAATTATTAGAATAATTATAATAGGCTGCAGACAATATTAACAAGGACACATCCCAATACCTATATCTTTTCTTATCGCTTTTTATTGCCTGCTCGGAATCTATTATATAAGCCCCCTCAAGATTGCATATAAAATTATCAAGTTTTGAGTCTCCAAGAGAATAACCCTCTTTATGAATGCTTGAAAGCAATTCTCCTACCTTTGCCCCTTCACAGTATTCTACGTTGCCTTCTATATATTCCCGGTCCAGTTCTCTTAAATCAGCATCAAAGGAGTATAATTTTGGTTTTTTTATTTCATTATTGGATTTTAGAAAATTTAGCTCTCGTTCAAGTCTGCTTTCAGAAGACACCGCAAAAGGATAAAAAGCCCTAAAAAGAGGGGAAATAACCCATTTATAAGAATTAAAACTATTATACTTTTTCTTGATAATTTTGTGATCACTTTCCCCTTTTATCAATATCTGGCTTAGAACCATTAAAAATAGAGAATAAACCGCGTATTTATACTTATTTAGTGCTGTCTTTCAAAAAGCAATAGATAATGGTATTTTAGCTCCGTTTCTTTTATCAGTTTTAACCCTATACCCTTCATGTCTGCTATGACAGTTTCCTTACTTAGCCTTATACTAACCGGGGGACCAAACGTAGTATCTTCAGGTTTAAAGTCCAAAACTGCAATATATCTTTTTGTGATTTTGTCGATATTTTTTAATGCCTTACCCCCACATTCATTAACAAGATCGTGATAAACATTTGACATAAATACTAAATCAAATGAGCCTTCTGAATACTCGCACATGTCTGCTCTTATAGTTTTGATGCCTTCTCGTTTTAGCTCATCAAAATATACGTCATTTAGATCTACAACGGTAACATCACCGCTTTTTTCTAGCATTTTCTTGCTAAAGAACCCATCCCTTCCACCTATATCTATTATACTATAACCTTCCTTTATGTCTAAAAAATCTATTATTTTATTGTCAGTTAACCCGCTTACCTCTCTCATGTTATTCATCATAGACTAATCTTTAAGTAACAGTTATATTAATATTTTGCAGTTTAAATTGACATAACAATGTTTAAATACGACAAAGATTTCGATATAAAATGGATCAAGTGCCTAACAGCCAAGATAAACCTGCTGATAAGAGCAACATACTTTCTACAGATGATAGCATACCTAACAGTTCTGGAAATGAATTTAAGATAAATAAGTACATTATAATCGTAATCGCGGTAATAATAGTTCTTTTAATTCTTGCATACCTATTTTATCATTATAATATACTGGGAGTAAGGATATTAGTAAGACATACTTTAGGCCTAAGCACACCCTCAACAAGTTCAGCCCTGCTCTCATATATATAGTGCTTCCTGTTAATTAGATTTTAATTAGATTATTCAGAACTAAAGATTTTTTACTTCTCGTAAATCCATTTCTGCTATGCTGTTGTCGTCATTAAATAAAAATGACGCAATGTATTTTTTACCCGAGATAATTCCTGGAAGCCAGTACTTGTCATCAGACCACATCTTATCTAATGGCAGTGAATTCACATCAATCCATTGTGGTGCCATTTCTTCCGTTTCAACCGGCTCATTTTCCCATTTGTAAGCCATAAAAACATGCGCTTTCTGGTTAAAGTTTTTATCTGAGGGATTATTCTTAAAATAGAAATTAATTACAGCAACTTTCTCAAAGTCTTTTAAGTCTACTCCAATCTCTTCCTTAGTTTCTCTAATAAGCGCATCCGTAATAGTTTCATCCTTTTCAACCTTTCCGCCTATTCCGTTCAACTTTCCAACTCCAAATCCTCTTTTTTTCATGGCTATAAGAACTTTATTTTTAGTCTTATCATAGAGATAGCATAGGGTCACATTCCTGAGAGATTTGTAGTTTTCAATGAAATACTTTAGATTCTGCCCCATAGCTATAAATCATTATATAGAACTCCAACCGCCATCAATTGCAAGGATATGCCCTGTAACATAGGACGCTGCATCAGAAGCAAGAAATATTGCGCCGCCTTTAAGCTCGTTAGGGTTACCTACCCTTCCCATGGGCGTTCTTTGGGTTATATGGTCAAGCACAGCTTTATCCTTCAATAAATCATTTGTCATTTCACTTGGAAAGAAACCTGGTGCAATTGCATTTATCCTTATGCCTTGGCCAGCAAATTCAACCGCCATTGCTCTAGTAAGATTCACAACCGCGCCTTTGCTTGCGTAGTAAGGTGCAGCAGGTATTATATCCCCGAACAAACCATATATTGACGCTATGTTTATTATGCTGCCTTTTACACCGTGTGCAATCATGCTGGAAATGACTTTCTGAGAAAAAATAAACACTGCGGAGATATCTACATCAAGTACTTTTTGCCAATCTTCTTTCTTTAGGTTTAAAGAAGGCCCTGCTACTGCTGAACCTGCATTATTTATTAATATATCTATTTTTTTAAGTTTTTCCTCAGCAATCTTTACTACGTTTATTATGTCCTCTTCATTTGTCAAGTCTGCCTTTACAGGTATTATCTGCCTATTTGTGTATTTGCTTATTCTCTCTGCATTTTCTATTAATTTTTCATCCCTTCTTGCACAGATGACAACATCAGCACCTGCTTCTGCTAATGCTTCTGTAAAACTTATGCCTAAGCCACTTGAAGCGCCAGTTACTATTGCAGCTTTCCCCGTAAGATCAAACATTTTAGCATATTTTGAGTTTTCATCCATTGAATTAAAATGCGCTTTATTGTTAAATAGTTAATTTCAGTATAAGTTTAGAGTATAGATATATAGAAATTCTAAAAAAATTGGCCATATCCTATAGAATAATACATATTTTTATACGCAGATGCTTATTATTGTTATGGTAGAGCATTCATCAAACACTGCAATGATACTTCTGTCAATACTTGGAGCTATTTTTTTAATAATCGGGGTAATAATATTTTTTATAGGTTTGTTGTTGTTTTTAGGCATAAACATACTAAGTGCATTCTTGCCAAAATCGATTAGCACTGCACTAATTCCGGCTAATATTAGTTTTATTTCTGCAGTTAGCATTATTTTCGGAGTTTCTGCTATAATAATAAGCTGGCTCTTCCACACCAGCAATAAATGGCTAAAGAAAAGCGAGAAAAAAGGAGGGATACTGGCAATTTTACTGTCTATTTCAGCATTAGCAATACTCTTTGTGGCGGCGTTTTCACTTGACTTCACAATAACTGGATATACACTTTATTTAATAATGCTAGTTTATGCTGCAATAATCATTTCAGTTTTACTTGGCTGGAAAGACATGAACGGAGGACTTGAAGAAGTTTTACCTGGACTTGGCTCATTTATTGCTGCAGGTTTTGTCATATTTTTATTCATAACAATAGTATTTACAGTATTTCCAACCCAATCAAATTCATTGTCAGCTGTTGGGAGCCAATCTTTGTTTTCTATATTTACCGGCTCTTTAGGCCAAAGCAGCTTTCAATCCGCAGCTATAAATTATACCTATCCAAATTCTTTAGTAAACGTAAATCTTAATGGAATTTTTTCATCAATTGGTGTTTTATTGTCAGAAAGCAATTACTCTAAAGGCAGTTCTGGCAACGTAACGAAATTTTTAGACAACAGCAGCCTAAATCTTTTGCTGCCAACGTCATTTCTAGTTTCTGCAGTCGGCAATTCCCCAAGTTTCCTTTCTAACATTGGCAATTTTAATCTAACCAGATACCTAAAACAAAATAGCTCTGAAACGGCTAGAACCTACCTAGAAGGATACTTTCCAGAGCTAAGCCAGCTGTATTTTATAGTTACTGGCGAGGAAACTACAAATTCCTCGGCTAACCTAAGTATATTAGGGCTTTCACCCTCTAAGTTTGAAGCTTACCTAAAAAGCCAAGATATAAGCGGATTAAATTCAAGTTTTCCAATAAATGCTACAAAATACCTGTATTCTAGTTACAGTAATGAAGAACTTGGCAGGTATCTGCCTTCACAAATGTTTTTTATAAATATGTCAAACAAGGTGGGGCTGCAATTTATCTACAATGAAAGCAGAATATTTAATATTACAAGGATACCATTTTATTCAGCTTCAATTGAGGTTTACGTGCAAAATTTCACTACCTGCTTTGAATTTGGTGCAGACTTCTCTAAAATTACAGGGAAAGCCTTCAATTTATCTTCATATTTTGTAGAGAAGACGCTAAAATGCAGTTAATGCTGACAATAGAAATTAATATACTTGGCTAACCATAATAATAAATGGCAGGCATACTTTTTCCATCAGTTCCAAACCTTGTAACCGTGGATAATTACAGCAATAGACTAAATATGCTTATACAGACCAAAGTCATTTATCCGTATAACTTCTCTAAAATAAAAAAGGAATTTAAAAGCTTGTACTCTGAATCCGTACATTCCTTCCTTTATGGCTGCCCAGATGCAGCATTGTCACTGGCTGTAAGGTGTTTAGAACAGGGCCTTAAGCACTACTTAAATGAAAGTAATATAAAAGAGATACACTATAAGGACAAAAACAACAACAGAAAAGCAATAAAATTAAATTACGCAAGACTGTTTGACTTAATACAATGCGATGAAAACCCCGTAAGGGACAAGGAAATACTTCAGTATCTCAAATCACTTAGAAATTATACTCACGAAGACAAGCTGGTTGAAGACTTTCATGCACTGGAAGCTATAAGGCATGTAACTGATGTTTTAAACGAGCTATTTTCATTCAAAAAACTGACGATAACTGTAGAAGCATGCCGATTGTGCGGGCAAAAACACAGCATAGACATAAATTCAGAGGACTATTTTATAGGCAACAGGGTAATGCTTACTTGCCCAAACAGGTCAGACTACTTCAATAACCTTGGAGAATTTATTGTAGACTTATAATAAAAAATAAAAATAAAGGCGGGTTGAAAAATTACAACCCAAAAAAAGAACGTTAATTTTATACAGAATCTGTAAAAAGCTTACTGCTGGTTATCTTGATTCTGCTGCGGTTCTTCCGAAGGAGCTTCAGGCTTTGCTTCTGCATCAGCATTTGCATCTGCTGCGACTTCCTGCTTTTCTTCTTCCGGTTTTTCCGAAACACTTGGTTGCACAGTCTCCTGTTCGCCTGCACCCTGTTGAGGTTGACTAGGCTGCTCAGCATTCTGTACTTCAGCATTTTGCTGAGGTTCCTGCTGTTCAGGTTCCATGTGCGTTTTCATGTGTTCCTCGAGTTCCTGTTCTGTCTTGAACTCTTGTCCGCATTTTTCACACTTTAATTTTTTGTGGAACAATTCCATATTATTTAAGGTGCCTAATCATATAAAAGTGTTTGCCAAATTTTAATCAAAAACTGCGAATTTTTTAACAATTATTGGAAAATTTCCTATTTTTAAGAAATTTAAAATGGACATTCTTATAGGTTATACAAAACTGCCCTATCAATTTAAATACATGCAGTTATCTTATAATACCAAATGGAAAGCAAGATTAGAAGGACACTGGAATCACTGGTAGCAATTGCTTTAAATAGAAATCAGATGCTAATTCTTAAAGAAATTGGGGGAAGCCCCTGGCAAATCTGCTTACAGTATTCTTAAGACAATAGAAGAGAAGTACAACATAAGAAACTCTACTTTGAAATTAAATGCAAGATCTCTTAGAAGGATAGGCTTGATAGATTTTTGCAGGGGCAAAAACGCAGAACTTACAATCAACGGAAGGGTAATACTTTCCGTTATAAAAAACAGGGAGGTAGAAAATGGAAAATAAAGAAGAAAAATATAAAACAAGAATATATAACAAAAGCATTTATCGGTGGCAGGGAAACCTTCAGGCTTAAAAGCAAAGA
The DNA here is from genome assembly GCA_021851145.1 of Nanobdellota archaeon. Taxonomy (GTDB): domain Archaea; phylum Nanobdellota; class Nanobdellia; order Parvarchaeales; family Parvarchaeaceae; genus Parvarchaeum. Next base: position 9,012 of record JAJZJK010000002.1, on the reverse strand, counting down.
TCCAGCAAAACTAAGCAAAAAAACACTTGATGAAATTGTGGATTTTACTGTAAAAACCTTCCAAAGTGGTATGACTGAATCAGAAGTTATGGACCATATAAAGGATAATGACCTTTTCTTGGTATTGTACAAAGACAGGAAAGCCATTGGCTTCGCAGGTTCAAAATATCTCAAGAGTGAAGATAATGAAAAGAAACACGTCTATTTCTCTGCTGCTGTTGTTTCAAGTGATTTCCAGGGCAGAAGATTATACAATGAACTTGTAAAAGCAAGGGTAGACGAAACATTTGCGCTAGGTTTTAACACAATAACTACAAGGACTCAAAACCCTCTTGTTGAATTCACAATAAGGGAGGAGCTAAATCTGAGAACAAATCTAAACTACATCTCTAGTTATTCTGTAGACAGGAAATTGATACCTGAAGTATTTGGACGTAGACTTACTGAAAAGTTACAAACGTGCAGATATGACTCAATAAACAAAGAATATAATAAACTTGACCTTAACAGGGGTGACGGATACTACTTGACATTTAATTTAAAGCGAAAGGATAACATAAAAAATAATAGGGTTACAGGATGAATATGGTAATAGACTTTCACACCCATTCCGGGGTTAACTTTGATAAATCAACATTTGCTGAATTACAGGAAAAAATGCAGCAGAACGGGATAGAAAGAGCTGTTATCTTTCCAAGTACTCAGAAAGCATATCAAAAATTGATGCAAAAGAACAGCGAAACATTGAAGAATGCAGGAAAGTTCTTCATTCCTTTTTTGAGATTTAACCCAAAAACCATTAAAAAAGATGAATTTGAAGAGCTTCAAAAGGGATTTTACGGCTTCAAACTGCATCCAAGGGGAGAAAACTTTGATCCATTAGACAAAAGCTTAGAAGGGGTATTCGAAGCAATGGAAAAAACGGGAAAGCCAATAATAATCCATTCAAGAAAAGAGAACAATATCAACACGGATCCTGACAGGATCATAGAACTGGCAAAGTTATACCCAAAAATAAACTTTGTCTTTGCCCATTTTGCAAACGACTCGGATGTTTTCTTTTCAAAGATAAATGAACTTGAAAATGCATATGTAGATACGTCTGTTGTATCCTCTCCGTTTATAATAGAAAGGAGAGTAAAAGAGATAACATCAAAAAAGATAGTGTTCGGCTCAGATTACCCGTTCTCGGATCAGGAAATAGAACTGCTTAAGATAAAAAAAGCAAAGATATCCGAAACAGAAAAAGGAGATATACTCCAAGGAAATGCCAAAAAACTGCTAAATCTATGCAGAAAATATGAAAACTCAATACAATAAGAACAGTTAGAACCAAGTAAATAACCTAACGTTATATTTAGAGTATTGGAAGGAAGGTTAAAAAGCAAGTTAAATTTATTATCGGATCTTACAGAAAATGGCAATGCGGTTTATCCGTCAAGAAAAACCTACAATAAACATAAAACATGTACAAAAAGACAGGGGCGAATATCTGGAACAGACTATGAATAACCTATAAGCTTAGGAGCAATGCCAAAATCATTAGCTATTAATACATTGGTGTTGATAATAAATACCTGTAAGCTTTATTATTAATATGAAGGAGATAGAGACCAAGATAATAGACATAAATGAGAAGGAAGTAAGAAAAAGACTAGTAAAAATCGGCGCGAAGAAAATAGGAAAATTATTTTACAGAAGATATGTATTCTTTCTTACCGATAAAAAGGAAATAGATGAGTTTGTAAGGATAAGAACAGACGGCAAAAAAACGACTATTACTTACAAATACCGAAAAGGAAGCGGTCTAAGAAATACGGAAGAGATAGAAACTGAAGTAAAAGATTTCAAAAAGGCCACTGAGATATTCAAAAAAGCCCTTAAGATAAAGCCGGTATACCAGGAAAATAAGGTTGAAAAATGGTTTTACAAGGGTGTAGAAATAGACATAATTTACTGGCCTCTGATAAAACCGATTTTAGAGATAGAAGGGAAAAGCGTAAAAGATGTTATCAAAACAAAGGAAAAACTGGACATAAAAGGGATGGATATAGGGAACAAAAACCTCGAGTTTACCTTTAGGTATTATAACCAGGCCGGCAAAGATAACGGCGATTTGTACTTTAAAAAGCAAAGATATTGATTATATTTCAGTTCTGGCCTTTTTGCAGTCATCAAGTAAATATAGAGACGCGATGCTGGAGATATTTATAAATAAGCACTTACATTAGTTAATATGGGAAAAGACAATCTTGAAGGTTTGGTACAGGATACTAGAACTGCAGCGCAACAGAAAGACCTAATAGCATTGATAGAGAGAACCAAAAAATTTATGCTAGATCAAGGGGCGTATTATTATTCTGTTATAGAACCACAGCTAGGCTACACCATCAGGATAAAATATACTGAACTTGATCAAAGCGGGAAAAAGGAGCTTGAAGTTTACTTTGAACGACCGGATGGCAAGGGAAAACAGATGGTTCTAGCTTATGATTTTAATAAACAGAAATTGAAGGAGTACAAGAAAGGGGAATGGAAAGACGTTCTCAGGCATACTTTAAACGATAATACGCCGTGGTTTGACGATTATCCATAATAGTAACTGTCTTTTATAATTATATGGGTAACTTGAACATACTTGATAACTGGCAATGTTCGTGAAATGCGCATATTATCCCGGATGGGCATAGGAAACAAAAACCTTGATTTTACATTTAGATATTATAATCAGGCTGGAAAAGACAATGGAAGTTTATACTTTAAAAAACAAAGATAATTACAGATATTGCTATTTTTCACTTTATCTAAAAAGAGAATAAAAAATAGAGTAGACAAACCTATTTAAATAACTATTTTTTAATTGGTATATGAAGAGTTACATAATCCCTATAATTATATTAGTTGTTGTTATAGTGGCGGTCGTTGCTTTCTTTCTGCTTAATAATTCACTTAAAGCCACTACCACTACCACCTTACCATCAATTGCAATCAGCCCTAACAGCAGTGTAATTGCATCCATCCCTGTAGGTAATATTCTTTCCGGAATAGCCGTAACTCCCAACGGCCAGTACGCTTATGTCACGGCTGTTAACAGCACGCAAGTTTCAGTAATAAATACATCAAATAATAAAGTCATAAAAAACATATTAACTAAAAGCTTTCCTAGCGGAATCGCTATAACTCCTAACGGCCAGTACGCTTATGTCACGGAACTTGACAATCAAGTCACGGTAATTAACACTACAACAAATGAAGTAATTGCAAACATACCATCTGTTGGTGGTGGCCAGAGTCTTGATGGAATTGCTATAACGCCGAATGGCAAATATGTTTATATTTCCGATTCTACATTAAAGTCAGATTCTACCTATTTATCAGGTAATGTATCAGTTATCAACACTGAAACAAACCAAGTAATTTCTAATATATCTATTGCTAATGGGCCAAGCAGCATTGCTATAACTCCTAACGGCCAGTACGCTTACATTGTTAATTTCAATAATGATGAGATATCAGTTCTCAACACTGGAACAAATACTGTAATAAACACTATAGATATTGGCGGAAATGAAAGTATTGATGGGATTGCTGTAACACCGAATGGACAGTTTGTTTACGTTACGGATTCTAGCAGTAAAATATATGTTATAAACACTACTAGCAATAAAGTAGTAGACACTGTCTTATTAAATCAGGCCCCTTATAAAATTACTGTAACACCGAATGGACAATATGCTTATGTTACGGAGCCTAATGCTAATAGAATATCTATAATTAATACTGCTACAAATAGCGTAGTTTATAATCTAAGCTTGATTTCATCATCCAATCCGGCATTAACTGCTATCCTTCCAAATGGAATAGCTATAAATCCAAATGGGAAAGAGGCTTATGTTTCTTCTTATGCTGGAAAAGTATTTGTTATAGGGATTACCTTTAATTGATACAAGTAATAAAGACAAATTATGTTTATTAGTATTTAATAAGCCTTGTGAGATTCATTTTAATTAGATATTTATTATTTGAAAGTAACGAAAGATTTAAATAGTGGTTTTATCTATTACCTAAATGGAAAATAAAGATTACGTAAATAAATACAGTTTAGAGGGGTTATTATCAAAATTTTACAAAGGCCCTACAGATAAACAACTATTCATTCACAACACTTCTCTTAATACTCACCAAGAGTATTATGAATACGTATACAGAAATTTAAATGGTTCAAACTATAGCATAAAAGACCTAAATAAATTGACTGATAACCTGGCATTCTATACTTCATTAGACAACCGTTACTTTAAAAATGAAAACACGGGTTTATTCCTGTCCGCTATTATAAACAGGGCTGCTTTGATAGACAAAGCTATGGGTAAGGAGGAAAAAATTCAAATAAACCTATTGAAGCCTACAGATTGTCTGTTTTTTAATTCAGATGGCATTGAAGCCCATATAAACCTAGCAGGCGCTTTTCTTGGGGAAGAAGCGAAGCAAAGCAAAATTTATGTGGATAAAACAGGATACTTAGCAGGATACCGTATGGACAACTGCGAGCTGCATGCAGAAGAAGCCGATCATAACCTTGGAGAAGAAGCAAATAACAGCAGGATATACGTGAATAGAGCTGGGTACTTAGCAGGATGTAAAATGAATAACTGCGAGCTTCATGTAAATAAGAGCGGCAATTATCTTGGGGCAAATGCAAATAACAGCATAATATACGCAAATGAAACTGGATATAACACTGGAATGAACATGAAAAACTCTAAATTATACATCAAAAAATTAAATGGAAATATAGCTGACAGCTGCTTTAGAGGAAATAATGAAATTTACTTGAGCAAAGAAAGCTATGAAAGCTTCATTAAATATTGTCCGCAATACAAAGAAAAAGTAAAGATATGGAAAGAATGAGAGTATTACCAATTTGAGATATTTATTTTGAAGGCACCAAAAACATTTAATGCCATGTCTTCATGGGATCTAAAGGCTAAAAACGTTATATTTTAGTATAAAATGACTTTTAAAAACCTGCATATGAAAAGTTTATCATAGATGAAGATTTTAAAACCATATGAACAAAAATGTGTTTTTTATAATAATATTGATTATTCTTGTGATTGCAGCAGTTTCTATATCATACGGCTACAGCCTAATTAAGACAAGCAGTAAGGCAAGCCCTTTTTACTCAGTAAGCAACTCCGCCGAGCTTTTTAATGTCACTGAGCACTATGTAAACCTTACAACTCACTTTACAGTAAACTACAGCGGAACAGCAGACATAATGTTTTCTAGGGACTCAATAAACGTAACATTAGACGTTCCTGTAGTAATGTCATTTCAAAAATCCGGCAAACTTGGCCTTTTTGAATTATATGCTAACCTTACCAAAGCATATAATTTCTTCTCTGTATTTACAGGTTCACAAAAAGAACAAAATTATATCTCTGCAGTATTACTATACAACGGCAGTGGAATAATCGCATGCTCAAACATTACAGGGCAGCCTGTCCAAAACTGCACATTCAACAATTCAAAGACTATAATTAATACAGTAAAAAATGATCTAGCGGAGATGCTGTTTAGGTCCTATGCCAATTACTTATTTGATGCCGGTACCTTACTTAACTCGAACAATTCCTCTTTTCCTGTTAAGTTTAAGGGAACAGAAAGCTACAACAGTAAAACCTGCTCGGTTTTTAACATGAACTTTAGTTCTTCGACTGCAGAAGAAAGCGGAAATGCATGCTTTTCTGACAATACAGGCATGCCTGTTTCGCTTGATTTTACAGTAAGTGGCTACACCTCAAGCAGCTCAAACACTGCAATAACCGGCAGTTATAAAGTTACACTTACAATAAATTCAAACCCGATATCTTATTCAAATATTTCAATAGATTCAACTGATGCTGTAAAATACCTGAAGGATTAAATGATTTAAATTATTAGACAGAGAAGAATAAATGGAAATAAGCGGTAGCGCAGAATGCAAGGAATTATTAACCGAATGTTTAAAGGTTTTCAAGCCTTTTAGGGGGGCTTATATAAACATTGATTACAGCTTACTTCCAAGAGGGATAGCGGGCAGGGTAAACGCCGAGATAGAAACCGTAAGAAAAAGAAAAAAACCGGGCCTTTTTAGAAAAGAAACTATAAGAATAAACCGCAGGATAAAGGATAACGAGTTTTATATCCGGATAAATAACAATCTAGCAAAGATATATGATGATAAGTTAAGAAAAGAGGTTGTTACAAGCATTATAGTGCATGAACTTCTACACATAGAAAGAAAGGACCTTTTAGAACACAGTAAGAACTACCACAGAAGAAAGCATAAAAAAATACATTCTGCTTTAGAGAAAGAGGCCCTTGAAAGGCTTAATACGCTCAGGAGACTTGAGAATTTGGAGCCCTTGGGAAAGAAGAACTACCTTGAGGATGAGATAAAAAGAAGGGTAAGCAATACAGAATAAAAAGGCTGCATACTACTAAATTCAAATTTGATGATTAATTCTTTATTTTAAGTGTAAAATTGCTATGGATATATGCGGCAATTTTCAATGCTTTGACTGATTATTAAAAATACCTTTATATTCTAAAATATTTTTATAGTTATTAAGAAGTAAGGATTAAAAACTTTATGGCTTCAATAGATAATAAAGTAACTGAAAAACCAAAGAATGGTAGATTGGAAGAGATTATTTCTGACTTTTATAAACTTACAAACAATGAATCTGCGCCCGCATTCAATTATAATACTTTAAACTACCTAAATAATAAAAGTGAAGCTGAGGAGTACTATAGATATCTTCACAAAAACCTTAATGCGGATTATTCTTTATCTGATATAGAGGAATTTGCAGGTAGTGCTGAATTGGACAAGCTTTTAGATGATGAAGAAAAACGATCTAAATTAGGCTTGTTTATATCAGCTGCTGTAAACCAGGTAATAAAGAATGGGGAAAAGGTATCAATTAACCCAAAAATACCTATAAACTACCTATGCTATAAACTAAAAGATGCAGAAGCTCATCTAGGTTTAGGTAGTAATTTAATCGGCTGTTACACAGAGAACAGCAAGATATACATTGATAACGTTCTTGTAACAGGCAAAAATATAGCAGCAAAAGCTCCTTCAGAGGTTTTTTATTCTGTTTTTGACGGTTATGTTATGTCCTCAAATGCCATGGTCCTATACCATCTGGGCTTAGGTTATGATAGAAAAAACTCAAAAATATACATAAGAGACATTTATTATCAGCACCCTGTAACGGAACCCGGTTACAAATCTGCAGAATACATAGCGGTAATTGATTATGATATGAAAAAAAAGAATGAAAACCAGGTATTTTTAAGTAAAAATTTCTATAATCAGCATCCCTTACGGTTAAGGATGAATGGCATAAAAAAATGGAAAGATGGCGGTAGTAAGATAATCAGTTAAGGGGATTAAATTATTTATTTGCGTTACTCCCAATGTTATCTAACAAGGTTTTTAAGTCTAATTCAATGCTTTTACTTTTTCTTTATATTGGGATTGCGCATGCATTAAGAATGATGTCTTTTCAAGTATTCTTGATGTGCTACGTGAACGGCGTCGCTTAAAATTGACTTTAGCCTGCTTATAACCCCCTGGCGGTAAGCTTCAGATATCTTTCTGTAATAACTATCATTTTTATCTATGCAATCCAAAATATTTGCTTTTCTTAGGTCTATTATGTCCTTATCAGATCTTCCGTTCATTAATCTATTTTTCCAAGCATTGTATTTTAGCCTGCAAAGGCTCAATGGGTCCACAAAGTAAACTTTTTCATTGCCATATTCTCTATAAAATGCCTTTTTCTTAAGGCCCTCGAAGCTTTCACCCTTATCAAGAAGGCCCTTGCTTGAATAAAATTCTACCCTGATTTTCTTATCTTCAAGATTCAAATAAGAGCTGTATATGTCCGCATTAAACCTTGGCTTTGAACCTACATCCTTAATGTCCTTAAAGCCATTATTATACAATAAATCCCTGTTTTCTTCGATGTTCCCGTTCACTATAACATCTATGTCTTTTGGTTTATGTAAAGGATAGTAATTTTGCAATGCCCCTCCCCCTATTAAAATTACATTGCCGCTGCCGAAAACAGATGAAGCTATTAAATAGCTCTTGTTTATATCTTCTTGGCTTAGAGATTCACCTTCTTCATAATTTGCCGGCTCTATTAAATCATCATTGGCCAATTTTGACAAAATTACCTCTAAGGTTCTTTTTATCATAATTTAAGTAGAAGGCAAGCTTTATTTAAAGCTTTCTTCAGCGTCATAGTAAAATAAAGAACAAAATCAAAGAGAATTTTATCAGTTAATAACTATAAAAAACGGCAAATATATTATATAATATAGATTTATTAGTATTAGATATGAAACAACAAGACAAGGACGAATTAGAAAAGGTAATAGACAGCAACATCTACAAGGAAAATGGTAAATTTATCTGTAAATTCTGCAGCATGACGGGAAATACAGCAGATGAAGCAAAAATGCACCTATTAATGAGCCACCCTTTGTACTTAAGATATACCCTAATTTACAAACAGATCCCACAGACTGCTACCCTGCCTTGGATAGATATAAGATATGATTTCACATACAGATTAGAATCATTGGTAAATATACAGAATGGAGATGCTGAAAGTGATATAAATGAAAAGATAAAAAGTATACTGCTTAACAGGCTAACCAGCATTAAAAAATTTCTTTTGATAAACACCGGCAAGAATAAGGTTGATGCGTTTCAGATAGGTATCAAAAATGATTTTTTTAACTACATTTACTGGATCAAGAAAAGCTATTATAAGAGTATGCCTTGGATCAGCAAACAATATGGAAAAGACTACAATATATATTGGCTGGATGAAAACTACAGGATAAACAAGAATTTCAAGAGTTCAATGCCTGGCGAGATCCCATTAAGAAGTTTGCAATTCTCTAACCTAAAGAAGGAAGACAAACTGTCCCTTACGGCTTTTA
>JAJZJK010000014.1 GCA_021851145.1 Nanobdellota archaeon | reverse complement strand
GCAATGTTGCTGCGCGCTTCTTTCTGCGCGCCCCGGTAGCTCAGTGGTAGAGCGCTTGTCTCGTAAGCCCCTTGGATTCGGGCCCAGGAAAACAAGAGGTCGAGGGTTCAACTCCCTCTCGGGGCTTTTAACCCACAGTAAGGAACCCTTATATAAAGATTTAAATACTTATCGGTTTATATATTATTATATACTTTAATACACATTTGTGTAGTTAAGTATATGAGATGAATTCTTTTATGGGAGAAGAAAATGAAATCGTAGCGGAAGCTATTGAGTGCATCAATGGCTACAAAACAACAGAAGCAAGCAAAAAAATAATGCAGGACTTTGCCTATTATTTGATTTCTTTAGGCATAGGTGAGTTCTCAATAATGAGGCATCTGGGCAATATATCCTACTTTTTTGAAGTGTTCGACTTGCCTACAAAAAACATTGAGGACATAACAAAAGAGGATGTGCAGAAGGTTATAGCAAAGCTGATGGCGGACAAGAACGTTAGCTTGCATAAAAGGAGAAGGTTGCTGTTATCCGTTAAGAAGGCCTTCAAATATCTGCTTGGGAATAATGTCACATATCCGCCTTCTGTTGCTTGGGTAACGACCAATTATTCGCAGAACAAAGAAAAGCTACCAGAAGAGCTATTATCCGAAGATGAAATCAAGCTAATGATTGATTATGCATATACCTTTAGGGATAAGTGCATCATAGCCTTATTGTGGGATACTGGTATGAGAATAGGGGAGCTAACCAATATCAAAATAAAGGACGTGGACCTAAGCGGAAAGATTGGGCACGTTCAGGTATTCGGCAAGACTGGAGCAAGAAGAATACCATTGTTCTTTTCCGTGCCTTATATCACCCAATACTTAGAGGAACGCAAGAAGTCTAAAAATGATGATAGCCTCTTTGTTTCGGAGGGTAGTTGGACAAGCCTAAAAAAGCCTTCAACAAGGGATGGAATAGCAAAAATGTTGTGGGTAACTGCTGAAAAAGCTGGCATAAAGAAGCACATTTATCCCCACTTATTTAGGCATAGTAGGGCTTCTTTCTTAGCGAATAAACTCACAGAGCCACAGATGAGGCAGTTCTTTGGATGGTCTAAAGGAAGCGATATGACAAGCGTATATGTTCATCTTAGTGGTAGGGACTTGGATAATGCTTTCTTGGAAGTGAATGACCAGAAGCCAATGGAAAAACAGGTAGCTAAATTGACTGTTGCCATATGTCCAAGATGCAGAAAAGAGAACCCTGCTACAAGCCTTTATTGTGTCAGGTGTGGATCGCCATTAAACTTGACTGATGTATTATCCGAAGAGGAAGATAAGAAAGAACTTGATGAGCTAATCATAGAAACCTTGAGAAATCCGGATATAAAAGCGGAATTAGTTAAAATATTGAAGAAGCAACTTGGGCATAAATAACACTTTACACTCGTGTTTTAATTCTAAGCCCTCAAACAAGGCCTACATTAAAAGATGGGTAGGGGGTTATAAGTTATATAAGGCGGCTTGACATCGCTTAATGTAGCTTAAATGTAGAGCCTTTTTCTTATCATCAACAGCTATAACCCTTAAACAACCCTCAAAAACCGCTTTAGGACGCTCTGTGGAGTTAAATCGGGTTATCAGGGCATAAAGGTTAAACCCCACAAGAGAAGCGTGTGTAGGCTTATTTTGAGGCTTTTATTCCCTCAATATATACAAGTCTTCAACAACAGTGATATGCCCATTTTATTGTGTTTATGCACCCAGAAAGGACAATTATGAAGATAGTGACCTTATATGCTAAGATAGCAAATAAGGTTTTCTTATCCCACACTCCGTTCTTAATCTATCCCCGATAATCAACAGACGACAAAACCTTATTTTGTTTTATCACATAAGCGCTAAGAATAGCAATAATTTCAAGTTTTAGGCAAAGCTTTTTGGCGACATTTTGTTGCAGATAAACGTTTTTAATAATATTCTTGAGCCCTACCGACGTCAAAATATTTTTGATTATATATGATATATGAGATATATAATATTAAATTCTGAAGTAAGGTTTTGAGTGTTTTGTCGAGGGTGTTATTAATTTTGTAGCCTTTTATTCAAATAAAAGAGCTTATATTGAAGTATATAAACTTATAATAAGATAAAAGGAATAAAGAGAGGGGATATTTAAAGGTTAAAAAAAAAAAGGGGTTTAATTAGTTATAAAAGATAAGAAAATTATAAGTTGGCTTGAAAGGTCATAGGTCGCGAAAAATCCCAAAAATAGTGGGGGAGATGCACTCTCTCACTTTTTAAAAACAATAACTTTTTTTGACAGCATCTTAGAGTATCTAACAACATAATAACTACTCGACAGTAACACTTTTTGCGAACTATTAGGTATGATGATTAGCGTTAGCTAGGTGTAACTATGAATAAAGAACTGTGGATTGAGATAGACGGTGTTTTTTATGCTAAGAAGCCAAACCGCTCTGGCAACCATCTGGTATGCACATTTGTAGATGGTCATAGAGTAGTACTGCCTCCAATCAAGGAACTACCCAAGGTGAGTGAATGAGTAATTGCGAAGATAAAGAATACAAGGAAATGAAGGGAATAAATGAGGATAGCCCATTCAAGAATTTTATATTCTCTAATGATGTGTATTATACCCCTATTGCTCCCGACTCAAGAAGGGTATTGGCTGTAAAGAACTATAACGGTGGAGGAGGCTTCAGATATGAGGTAGTGGGTGTTTTCGATATTAATGAATTACCGAGATATGTGCAAGAGCTGATACCAATTCTACAAGCTAAAGTTGAGAAGTCGAGGTATAAGAAGAAGTTAAGTCGCCTACAAAAAAGGATCAATCAACTAAGTAAAGAATCCTGATTATGCGTAAAAGGTGAATGATATGGAGAATGTAATTAGTGTGAACAAGGTTTTTGAGCAGTATCTTGGGAAGGAGGTTTTTGTTGTTATGAAAGACGGATACAGAAAGAAAGGCAAATTGATTTCGGTAGATGGTGGATTCATAACATTATGGTATCTTACTGGTAGGAAAGAAGTGATTGCTATAACGGAAATTGGCAGTATGACGGAGAATGTTTTTGCTAAATGAGGTGTATATAATGGAGAATGAGAATGTGAACGAGAAAATAGAAGAACCAAAGAAGTTCGATGTATGTAACTACATATCAAAGGTAGATGTCTTTCGTGATAAGATGGAGAAATTTAAGCCCGACTTTTTGATTGACCAAATTTTGCCATCTAATACAGTAGATATGCTTGCTGCAGAACCGAAAGCAAAGAAATCGTTTTTAGCTATAAGTATGGCAGGAGCAATAGCAAGTGGTAGGCCTTGGCTAGATGAATTTGCTACAAAGCAAGTCCCAGTTTTATACCTAAATCTTGAAGTAGCTCCAGCTTACTTTATGGAGATGATTAATAAAACATTAGGATACGACTACTCCGGAGATTTGTATATAGCCCACAATAACTTTATGAATCCATTCAGATTTATGATATCGACAAATAAAGTTAGTAGAAATACGGGAGATGAGTGGGTTTCAGGTATAAGAAGCAATCAATTAAACAAGAAGGCAATAAATGGACTCCTCCAATTTAAGGAAGATGTTCCGAACCTTGGCTTGTTAATTATTGATTCGTTCAGGCGTTCAACAACAGCATCAGAAAATAGCAGTGATGAGGTGTCATCATATTTCGATGCCATAAACAGCATAAAAGCATATTATGGTAACTTAACTGTGCTCATTATTCATCATTCTACAAAAGAATCCAGTAAATCATCCCGAGAATCAAACCCGATGAAAGCAGTTCGTGGCTCTAGTGACATATTGGCAAGTGTAGACAATCTGTATATGCTCACTCCTCAAAGAAAAAGCAGTGCTCCTGGGAGAGAACTTCTTACGCTTAGGACAGATTATGGGCGTATAAAACTAAAAAGAGGTTTAGGTTATGCAGAAGGGATAGATATATCGGTTTATGACTACAAAGAGAACGACGGAAAAGAAAGATTAGGGTTCCATCTTGAGGGTGCTGCATACGAAGGGGCTAGTAAAACAGAGAAAGCAAAGAACAAGATACTTGAGCTGTTAGAACTCGCGGATGGTCCTATTGCTTATAATACGCTAATAGCAAGCACCAAAGGAAGTGCTGGAGTTAGTGAGGGAACCTGTAAAACTGCGTTGAATAACCTAATAGAGGTTGGTAGAATAATGAAAAATAAAGAGGGTTCATATGAGGTGGTCAAAGAGGGATAAGGTTGAGGGTTAAGTGTGGACGGATTAAGGTTAAGGTTATTTATATAACCTTTAACCATTAACCCTACCCCTGTCCCTTTTAGGGTTAAACCCAATTAACCCTTTAATCCTTACCGACGTGAAAGTTAAGGTTAAACGCTTTTAACCCTTTAACCTTATTGGTCAGAAAATTAGGGTTAAACGTGTTTCAGGTTTTTGTCAAAATCGGTGTTTTTAGGTAATGAAAAAGTAAGGTTAATCATTTTAGACCTTTTAACCTTAGCGGTTTTACTGGGGAACTTTTAGAATAATTACGAAATGTTAGTAGTAGCAATGTTGGTAAAAATAGGTGTAAAAATGAGAACAGGACTAGACATTTTGAATAGGATAGCAGATGGACAATATATTCTTAAGCAGGGGGTAGGCGGATTCAACAAGTCCGGCAAGAGAATAACAAAAGAATACCTTGATAATGTAAAGGGACAAATCGAGGCCTTGGAGTGGGTCCTTGATGAAATCTAATTTATTAACCGATTAGTTGCTGGGTGCATAAGTGGACGTTGAATCGTTAGTGGAACAAATCAATAAAGAAGAAGCCAAGATGCTTGATGAGGTTTTTATGCAGGAGCTAAAGAAGGAGAGACAAAGGGAACGTAAGCTAAGGAGGTTGTTAGAAAATATGATGCGTGATGGATATGGGAATAGATATAGAGATGGGAATTGAACCAGAGATCGTAAAGGAGTTTGAAGGAAAGTATGTCTATATGCAGATAGAGGGACAGAATAAACAACTGCTAGCTCTTTTTAAGAAGGCTGGCAGTAGGTCGGCTTTATTTGAGACACCTACCAGAAAGAGAACCTTTGCGGTATTATACGAACAGATAGATTTGATAGCAGAGCATAATGGGAGCATAAACCTACCTAGTGGCAAAGTGGTTGTTGTCAATGGGGTGATTAAAAATGAATGATGGTGAGAAAATGGAAGAAAACAAAAAGAACGAAGAAGATGAGGATAAATTGATACCATTAGAGGATTTGGTATTGATTGATGTAAAAGATGTGGATGCAGAAAGCTTGAGCGAGTATAGGGGCGAATGGATAGCATTTGAATCAAATTCTAGTTCAGAAGATGGCATCTATATGGAGGTTTTTGTTCCAGAGAAAGGGGATTTGGAAAAATTTGCAAATGACATGTTAGATGAGTGGGCATTGATGGACGATAGAGCAATATATGAAGATATTGTTAATCAAATAAAACTTGTAAATGAACTTGAAAAGCATAAAGATGAAAATGGACATAATTAACTACGATTAATAACAACTTCTAAAAACTCGGGTTAAAAGACTGCGGTTAAAAGAGCACTTTTGGGAAATTGGTGATGAATTGGAAGGAAAACAAGTGAGCGTGAGCAAGGCATATAAATTTAGAGAAGGCGAAATGGGTGTAATTAAGAACGGTAGCATTATACAAAAGCAGGGGAACAGTAGCATACACTTTTTTGTTGAGCATATTGAGGAAAGAAAAACACATAGACCATATTATGTGATATGGGTAGACCATTATACGGAAGAAGATGTTGAAGGCATAAAATACAACAAGATATATCATCTGCAATATGATAATAATCCTGCTGTTATATTTATGAGAAAAGAATCTGTTCTAAACCCACCTATAGAGATTGGCGATGTTTTCGTTATAGGTTTAGGCATAATTAACGATAGACCAAGCTATGTTCTCAAAGTCGTTAAGAAACACGGGACTTTTGTTCCTCATATTCAACCAAAAACACAGGTGTATAAATGAACATAACCTCATATATCGGCAATGCGATAGGGAGCTATCTTTTTCACTCTGCTACAACAACAGTAACAACAACAGCAAACAGCTGGGTGTCGCAATTATTCACATTCTCACCAATACTACTGATAATAATAGGCGTACTTCTTGTGGTCTTTAGTGGAGCAGCTAAAAATCTAATGATATTGATAGGTGTTGGCCTGATAGTTATAGCAGGGTTGTCTTTATTCGGCATCAACATATTGAGCGGGCTTTGATGGGTTATAGGGTTATTGACAAGAAAAAAGCCTCTGTATTTAAGCTACATTAAACGAACGAGAGGTTAAGCGGTTAATTATAAGGGCGAAAATATCGCTTAATGTAGGTTAATTTTGAGCGTTTAGGTGAAACCATGATAGACTTGAATACGCTACTGGGATTCATTAAGGGAATTATGACAGCTTTTCAGCACTTGCTACCAACACAACTTCAATCTTTCTTTAAACCGTGAGTTATACTTGCCAAGTTCTTCCATCTTGGTAGGACGGTGCCTCATTTCACCGTGGGAGTAAGATTTCTCTCCCAAAATTCATCTATAAGCAGCAAGGGAAAATTGCATAGTAGTGATATTATGCAGTCCCTAATTGAGGTGTAAATATGCCCAAGTATAAACTAGACGAAGACATAAGTGGAAAAGTGGTAAAGGAAGCCCTAAATTCTGGGATACCAAGAGATGCAATAAAACTGCATACTTTTGGTGGCATAGAGGTAGAAGATAAGTACCACGAAAAATTTGAAAAAATAATAGAAAAGTATAATGAAGACGATAGCAACGGGAACGGTAGTAGCAACAGTGGTTCTAATGAAAAAGTTCAGCAATAGATGGTATAAAACAAAATGCGATATAATACTTAAAAACAAAGACAACATAGCACTTAAAGAAAGGGATCCGCTACTATACGAATTTATACAGGACTTGATGGAGGAGGTTGACGGGAAGTAATGTTATCGGGTTTAGATTTAATCCATATCCGACTATATACGATATAACCAACTATACCACCCACTACTGCTAATAATGCAACATAAATAGGATAGAACAAAAGGTTTAAGTGGTAATAAATTCATCCAACTTTTTAAAGCGATGTGACTGATAATATTTTTATTAGTTTTTATTGATAATATGGCGAATGATATTATGTTGGATCATATAGGTATTTTTAGAGAACTAGATAAAAATGAAAGAATAGAATTTGAAAGTAGGACAATAATGCCAACAGTATTTATGAAGGAAGCGGAGATAAAAAAAGTGTTAGGAAAAGAGAGAAAGGAATTTCCTATATCTTTTACTGCAACTAATATATATGTGACCAATAAAAAGCTTTATTTCTTGATTTTATATCAAATGGGTGCAAAAGAGTTAACAGGTGAAGAAAAGAAGAGTGCATTAAGTGGCATTGCTGGAACATGGTTTGAGATACCGATAACTGCGATTAATTCTGTAGATAATAGAATGATAAAATTAAATAATTTGAACACAGAAACAGATATGAAAATGCTTGTGACCTGGGGTCTCTTAAAGGAAGAAGAATTAAATAATGCTTCTTGTGTCGAAATTGTTTATAACGAAGAAGATGCAATGGGAAGAGCCAAGGATTATATGGAGGCTAACTTAGGCGTAAACAATTTCATGGGAAGAATATTTAATAAAGTTGAAAAAGTTTCAGACAAACTCTTTATTATAGGAAAGGAGGCAACACCTATAATCCCTTCGTTAAAGAGACAATTAAAATAACCCTTCAAAAGAAGTTATAAAACAAAGACAACATAGCACTTAAAGAAAGGGATCCGCTACTATACGAATTTATACAGGACTTGATGGAGGAGGTGGAGGAATAAAGACCACCAAGTCAGTTTAGTTTATATTTTTTCAATTTGTGATTAATATACAACATTATTAAGGCTGCTGCAATCAATGCTGAAATTGTGGTTTCCCAATAAACTTTAGTCCATTCATACACAAGTATAGCTACTGTAAAAGCGATTACATAAATAGACAATACAAAATTTATGTATGTCTGTTTCTTGAGTTCCTGCAATATGTCATGAAGTCCCACTTCTTTTTCTCCTTTTCTTTTACCCATATGCATCATCTATTCCTATTAGCAAGCCATCTGGCACCTTTAGGATATGCTAAAATCAGTCCTATGGCGATCAATACCGCACCTATAAGTATACCTACTAAATCCCAGAATATGCCAGCAAATAAGAAGGTAAAGTTAGAGGTGCTTATCGTTTTATGATAACCTGTTATGTAAGCATTATACGATAAAACAAGGATACCTATCGCTACTATGATGAGAACAAGGCCTGTAATCTGTCTGGTATTCATTTTTTCCCTTTTTTATTATGGCGTATACGATCTACTATAATATATGCGGCAATAAAACTTACAGATACGACAATGGCACTGATAATAAAAAACGGTATAAAATTTTTGAGGGCACCTGCTAATCTTTCGTAAATAATATGTATTTTGTAATTAATATACAAGAGGGATAATATTGAAGTGAGTGTAAAAACTGCTAATAATCCTGTAAATGTAAGCAAACTCTTTGAAAGATTCTCTAGTCTTCTCGAAGATATTTCCAAATTCATAGCGTTGAGTAGCTCTATGCCCTTTATTGTGATTCTATACTCCTCAGAATTATCCAGCTTCTCTATGTAATGGGTAAGCTGAACTAAAGCCGCTTCAGCTAAAAATTCTGGTTTATGCGAATTTTCACTATTTCTATGGATGGGAGATATAGTTATACCCGAAAAGTCTGATAAAATATTTTGATAATCGGTTAATTTAGAGAAAGAAACATAATTAGGATAATTCTCATAAAGGGTCCTTAATAGACCATAAATTAAGTCTTTTTCAACATTTTTAATAGTATTTGACGACTTGGTCTTTTCACCATTATTTTTAGATAAATCCCTTCTCATTGATATCCCTTTCAAAAAATATTTCATATCTAAATATTATGGGACGTATTAATCTAATTAGTAGGAAATATTAAATAACGTTGGATTCATTATCGACAAGATAGCATTCTTAGAGGCATGCAATCCTTTTTAATTTCCCTTCGTTGGTAATAAAATATAGGTTTTATTACTAACACACCAGGCTATAGAAGAATTTAATATCTATACATTAAAGAAAGGAATATGGCTAAAGAAGATTTCAATTTTGCTGTTAAAATAAAATATAGCGCAGGGTCTATATATCCTGGAATACCTGATTCTTATTCAGAGGTAAAATATTTTAATACCGAAGATAGCGCAAAAAAGTTCATAAAAGAAATGGAAACGCTTAGACCAAAAAATAAGATAGTTACGATAACCCTATATGCGAAGCGTAACGATGGCTGGGCTGCTATATATGATCTAGGCTACTCTATATCTAGCAAAAAATTTATCGAGTTAAAAAACCTGGACAATAAGGTGTATAATGAGATTGAGATTGAAAAGAAACTTTCATCCCTTAAAAAAGTAGGAATCGCGATCTTATCATTTATTATTGCAATTACTCAATTTGTATTTATACTTATAATAAACAGATATTTTGGGATTGCTAACCTAGCGTCTTTGGCTTCAGTATCAAACCTTCTTGCTACTTTTTTCCTGTTCATCATAGGGGGACTTTATTATGCAACTTTGCATGATTATTTCCAAGGCAAGCAGAAGGTAAACAAAACACTATTGACGATTCTAATAATATGGATATTTGGTAGCTTGTGATTAGATAGCATAGTCAACATTTTCTATTAAAACCATCTTTGAAAACCTTTGTTTATTTATGTTTAGCTAAGTGGTTAGTGTATATAGTAACGGCGGGTTCCTTATCGTAAAAGGGAAACACTACTTACTGGTCCATCATTAAAGAATTAAACCTCCTGTCCAATCCAAAACAAATAAGTTTTTAACTAACTGTATGTTGTTTGATTCTATGCGAAAGTGGCTTTGGGAGGGGTTATTTACTCTAATAATTTGGGCACCAATAATATTTGTTACACTACTTATAATACCCGTTAATAAAGGGAACTACGAATATATACTTCTACCTCTTGCTATGCTAGGCTATTTTATTAGTTTAATGAGCGGAAGTGTTTATTACAAATTCCATCCGAATGTCCATGACAAGGAAAGAAGAATAATGGAAAGGGAAGCAAAAGAAGCCGATAAGTGGAATAATTCCCACAAACTCTTTATAAAAATAGCTATGTGGTTTATATGGTTCTTTATCTTGGTTATTATTGCTTCTCTGGTGGGATACCATTTTAATGATAGCTTAGCAGTTTTTTCTATTATACTGTCATTATGGCTTGTATCTTTAATTGTCTATTTACTTTATAAAAAGAGAACAAAATAAACGGCGGGTTCCTTATCGAGAAGAGAGCACTCTCTCGGGGCTTGGTGTTTTATACTTTGTTAGACAGTAAGACAAAACGGAAAACTTTTAGACGCGTGCACCGATAATTCTTTTGAGGTAGCGATATCATGTTAAAACCGCTCGCGGTCGTAC
>JAJZJK010000013.1 GCA_021851145.1 Nanobdellota archaeon | reverse complement strand
CGCCACAAGGTAGCCGTATGGGAACATGCGGCTGGATCACCTCCTTTAATTAAAAATCAGAGCGAGGTCATATTTATGTGCATTAACATCATCTGCATACTTTTGATTATGTAATTTTATTGAGGGGGGAGTTTATGATTGATTTACCTAAGGAGACTTTAGAATTTTTTGATAATGATGAATTGAGATCTAGGATTTTTTATGAGAAATATTCACTTTCTGATTTAGAAGGCAATAGAACAGAAAAAACCCCTATAGACATGTGGAAAAGAATTGCAAGAGAATTAGCAAGTGTAGAAAAGGAAGATAAAAGAAAAGAAATAGAAAGCAATTTTTATTGGTTATTAGAAGATTTTAAGTTTGTACCAGGGGGCAGGATTTTATTTGGCGCAGGTTCTAATCACAAAGCTACATTACTTAATTGTTATTATATCCCTATAAAAAAGGATTCTTTAGAAGCTATATATGATACTGCTAAAGAGATGGCAAGGACTTATTCTTATGGGGGTGGTGTAGGAATAGATATATCAGTTTTAAGGCCAAAAGGAGCTGCAGTTAATAATGCGGCAAGATTTTCAACAGGCTCTGCATCTTTTATGGAGCTTTATTCTGTTACAACTGGGATAATAGGGCAGACCGGTAGGAGAGGAGCGCTGATGATAACTTTAGATGTTACTCATCCAGACATAGAAGATTTCGTTACAATTAAAAAAGATAAAACAAGTGTAAGGTATGCAAATATCAGCGTAAAGGTATACGATGATTTTATGGAAGCAGTAGAGAATGATAAGCCATTTACTTTACACTTTAAGAATGATAAAGTAGAATTTAAGAAGGAGATAAGGGCAAGAGATCTTTGGAAGAAAATAATAGATACTGCAGTTAATACTGGCGATCCTGGAATAATGTTTTGGGACAGAATGAAACTTGAGTCACCTACTGAATATGATGAAAAAATGGCAATACATGGAACAAACCCTTGTAGTGAGCAGCCTTTAGAAGATTATGGTGCATGTGATTTGGGTGCAATAAATTTGGATTATTTTGTGAAGAATCAATTTACGAATAACGCTGAGGTAGATTGGGAAAATCTTGAAAAGACAGTTCGTTATGGAGTACGTTTCCTTGATAATGTATTGGATTATAGCTATGACAGGCATGCATTAAAAGAACAGGCGAATGAAACTGTTCATGCAAGAAGAATAGGGCTTGGGATAATGGGCCTTGCAAATATGCTTATAAGCATGAATCTCAGGTATGACAGTGATAATGCAATAGAATTTGTAGATTCTTTAATGAAGAAAATAAAAGAAATTGCTTATGATGAAAGCTCTAATATTGCAATTGAGAAGGGTTCATTTCCTGCATTTGTAGCAGAAAAACATGTTCAAAGAAATTTTGTAAAAAGGCTAGACAAAAAGCTTTTGGATAAAATAGAAAAGAAGGGTTTAAGAAATGCATGTATACTTACTGTCGCTCCAACCGGTTCTATATCCTCAATGGCAGGAGTAAGCGGTGGAATAGAGCCTATCTTTGCTTTAAGCTATACTCGTAGATCAGAGTCTTTATCCGAAGGGAAGTTTGAGGTTTTAGATCCTTTTGTTAAAAGGTATATGGATAAATTTGGCATAAAAGACAAAAGTAAACTTCCAGACCTTTTTGTTACTGCCCACAAAATAGACCCATTCTTTAGGGTAAAAATGCAGGCTACAATACAAAAACATATCGATTCATCAATATCTTCTACTGTAAATCTCTCAGCTGAAACAGATGCTGAAACTGTAGATAAAATATACAGGTATGCATGGAAACTAGGTTGCAAATCAATAACCGTTTACAGAGAGGGTTCAAAGGATGATATACTTAAGGCAACTGACGAAAAACCTGTTAAGAAGGAAGAAAAATTAAACGAGGAAGAAAGACCATTTATGCTAAATGGTACTACAATAAGAATGCCAACCTCACAAGGCAATATGTATCTTACTGTGAATAGAGACGAAAATTCAAAGATAAAGGAAATATTCATAGATATGGGTAGGTCCGGCGAGACTGAAAAGAGCTTTACAGAAGCATTGGGCAGGCTCATAAGTATATACCTTCAATCTGGTGGTGACATAAATCGGGTTATTCGTACATTAAAAGGTATTAAGGGTGGGAACTCACTTTGGTTTAACGGCATACAAGTGTTTTCTATCCCAGATGGAATCGCCAAAGCAATAGAGCTTACCTTAAAGAATAGGGATCCTGACAAGCAAAATGAAACATTACACGGTGTTCTAAAAAATAACGACAACTTAGAAAATGAAAAAGCTACAGTATGCCCAGAATGCCATCAAAAAACACTTATATTTGAGAACGGGTGCTTCATTTGTAAGAACTGTGGGTACACAAAATGCGAATAATAATTAGTAAAAGCTATTAATTTATGTGTAGAAAACTATTAAAATAAAAGGAGGCTATTTAAATGATGGAAATAAAAGTTTTGGAAAAAGAAGACTCATCTATAAAATTCAGGGTGCAAGGAGGTACTCAATCAGTTCTTAATCTAATCAAGGAAGAAGCAGATTCTTTTGATGATGTAACATTTGCAGGATTTGTAATGGAGCATCCTCTAGAGAAATCGTCAATTTTTGTAATTAAAACTCAAGGGAAAGATGCTGAAAAAACCCTTAAGAAAATAATCGAAAAGACCGAATCCGATTTGAAGGAAGCAAAGAAGGAATTGAACTCCTTATTTAAGTAAAAAAATGAAAGGTAAAGAAAGCGAATCTTTTGTAAGAAAATTATTAAGTGGAGATAATACCTATTCTGTCGTTTTTTATATAGTCGTTTTTTATGTTATTTTTGTATATATAGCTTTACCCTCAGTTTATGCTTTCACACCCGTCAGTTATATAAGTGCAGTTGTATCCGGTAGCATGGTTCATCAAGAACCAGAGATAAATTCGACTTATTATGGGTGGTTAGCTTCACATGGATTTAATATGTCTGTTGTAAAGACTTGGCCTTTTCCAAATGGCATAAATATAGGTTCACTTGCTGTAGCTTATAGGGTGCCACCATCACAGATAAAGGTTGGTGATGTGATAATATACCATATAGATTATGAGGGCTTAGATGAGAATATTATACACAGAGTTATAAATGAAACCGAGATAAATGGAACATATTATTATACTACAAAAGGGGATGCAAATCCATTTTCATTACCCTTTGAGTATAATATACCCTACAGTCATGTAGTTGGAAAAGTTGAATATGTGATTCCTTACATAGGTTATCCTAAATACTTAATTTACTCTCTTTCACAAGATATATAATACAATAAGTATTTATCTCAATAAAATTTAAAGTCTCATTATGAAAAAAGTTATAATACTAACAGGGATGCCTGGGAGCGGAAAATCAACCGCAGCAATTGAATTTAAAAAACTTAAAGTGCCTGTGATAGGTATGGGCGATGCAGTAAGAAAGGAAATGCGAAGGAGGGGGTTGGAGATAAATAACCGATCCATACGGCTTTTCTCAAAAAGAATGACCAAAGAGCATGGAAACAAATACGTTATAGACTTGGTTAAAAAGGAGTTAAAGGAAGTTTTTAAAACTGCGGATATTGCAGTGCTAGACGGATCAAGAAGGATGTCTGAAGTTGAAGAGGTAAAAAAAGAAGGACATAAACCAATTATATTGGGCATAACTGCTGATAAGCAAGTAAGGTTTAAAAGGATAGTAAAACGTAAAAATGAAAGCGATTTTTCTTCTTATAGTGAATTTGAATGGAGAGAAAAGCAGGAATTGGGTTACGGAATAGCAGAGGTTATAGCTTCTGCAGATTACTACCTTGATAATATGGGGAGTAAGAAAAAGTTTCTTAATGATATAAAGAAGTTTATATCTAAAGTTAAAGCTCTAAAATAAATTTATCAGATAATTCTAATATGCCTGAATTAGCTTTAACTTTTTCGCCTTTAATTTCAATGTTTATTCTTTTTCCTTCTATATTGATATCTTTTTTAGCAACTATCCCCTCTCTTTTTCTTATAATTATCTCGCTTTCTGGTATATTAAGTTCTATACCCATAATATCTCTTTCTGTTATAAATGGTATTAAGCCTATTGACCAAGCCTGCGATGGGCAGCCTTTAGGACTTCCATCAGCTTGAAATATCTCATTTATTCTAGATGAACATTGTGCGTTGTCATTTTGATCTTTAAGTATTGATATTAACTTTTTACCAAGTTCATATTTTCCATTTTCAAATGCCACAGCTGTAAACAGCTCTGTTAAGAGAGGCCATACAGCTCCGTTTTGATAACCATTAAAATCAAAGGTTTTGTCGTTCTTTGATACTGATAAAATGCCATATTCCGAAAGCAGGTTATTTTCTATATTTTTTATTATCTTTTCTTTTTTGTCTGCATCAACAATATCAAAGTACAATGCAAATATCTGATTTGCACTGTTTATGTCCTTATCTTTTTGGTCCATTAAGTGGTCTTCTTTGAATAGTTCATTAATACTTTTTTTTAGAGTGTCAGACATTTGCTTTGCAGATGAATCTTTAAACATTTTATAAAATCCATATAATGCCTTCACCCAAATTGCCTGAATTTCAACTGAAAATTCCCTGTCCATTGAATCCATCCAAGTTTCCCTGCCCTTATCATGTACGAATCCGTTATCCATCCATTCACTGCATAACTTAATTATACTCTCTTTTTTCTTGGAGACTAGGTCAATTAATGAGGTATCTCCAGTATACTTAAAGTATTCATACAAATCTATTAATAAAAGTCCAAGCACATCCTTGGGATATAAACTTCCGTTTATTATGTTTGGTAACCCTTTTTCATTTATTTCTTGAGTTACTTTTGATAAAATCTTTTTTACAAAAGAAAAGTTTCCCATAGCTAGGAATGAAGGTAAAATAATCAATGCATCTCTTAGCCAAAATTGATTAAAGTATGGAAAACCTGCGTAGAACTCATCATCATTGAAATTTGTATAGGAATATATTGCATCAATAGAATCCATTAAAAGCTCTTTATCTATTATATCTATATCGAATTTTTTGCTTTCTGTTTTAATTATCTCACCGTACTCTTCTGCATATTTTATCTTGTTTTTTATAAGTTTGTACACTGAATCAAAATCCATATCCCTGATTGAAAAGAGTATGTCATAGGTTTGATCAGCTTTTAAATCAAAAGTAATGTTTCCAGGTACGTATTTATTTTGTACTTCTCCCCCATCAAGGTAATGCGTTAAGCCTTTTTTAATTGCATATAACCCCGGGGAATGTATCCCGTAATACTCGGCTTTATTAAATTTCCCATTTAAAAAATAAACATATGCTGCCTTATCATTGAATTCGGCCTTTATACCATTTTTTATTTCTGTTAAACTGTATCTTTTTCCCTTTTGATAGTTGTCATCCCTTTTTCTTATATTTATGCCAACTTCACAAGTTATTGTAGAATCAAAATCAGGAGTAACTGACACTAAAACAGAATCATCGTAACATTTTACCTCTTCAATTACCTTTCCTTTAGTAGTTTCAAATAACAGCGTTGAAAACTGTGAATTATAAAAAGAGAATTTCTTAAAATTAGCTTCAGAAAGGAATTCTTCTCCGATTTTAAATGCAAAGTAATCAAAGTATTTCTGATCTGCTTTCCAAATTCCGCACCATTTAGAGCCGAATTCACCATTATTAAATCTAAAAAGAAACATCCCATTTTTTGACATTACATGTAGGGTTGGATCCATACCTTTCCTTATCTTTTTTTAAATTTATCCTTTTAAACTAACCCTCAAGTATTGTTTTACTAGCTTAGGTTTATAATTATAAGGTGTTACTATAATATAATATGGAACTGTTCTATGTAACAAGTAATAATGGGAAATTTTTGGAAGCCAGTAAAATGCTCCCGGCGTTTAAAAAACTCTCTTTAGATTTAGATGAGATGCAATCTTTAGACCCTATTGAAATTGCAAAACACAAAGCATTGAGTGCAATGGCAAAAACTAATGTCAACAACTTGGTTGTAGATGATGTTTCGGTATACTTAGAAGCATTTGATTACAAGTTACCAGGTCCTTTCATAAAGTGGTTTCTTTCGTCTATAGGCAGTAAAGGGATATATAAGATTGCTGAAAAATATAAAAAATATGGGGCGTTTGCCGTATGTACGCTTTGTTATATTGATAAAAAAGGGAAAATTAAGATATTTACCGGAAAAGTAAAAGGAACAATAGTAAAAAGTGATTTTAACTCGAATAAAAGCTGGGATTACATTTTTATGCCATTTGGGGAAGAAAAGACATTTGCCCAGATGTCGCTAATAGAAAAAAATAATATAAGCCACAGAGGGTTAGCTATAAAAAAATTGAAAAAATACCTAGGCATTTGAGTATTTCTTTAATGCTATCTTCATTGCATTTCTGTATGAAACAAAGCCTATTATAACTACTACAAAAATGACAATAAAGAAGCCTATCCCTAAATCATGCAAATTATGTATTTGCAAAGGAGTTATAACCCCATAAGTTAGTATCTGTGGGAAGAAGATTATACTTACTCCTGCAATAACAAATGCTAAACCTCCATAAAGTAAAACACTTGAAGATATGTATCTTGCAATAAACTGCAGCCCTTTCGTACTAATCCTTTTAATTTTTCTTACCCATGTACCGAATAAAGCTCCAAAAGTAAACTGCATTGTCATTGTTCCTAAACCGAACATCAATCCAGGCAAAAATGCAACGTAAGCGTTTGGCATGTTAGGTACAAATATAAAGTAAATAATTAGTGCAAATGCACCAAATCCAAATCCTGCGATTAAACCGTGTATAAATGCCATCCAAGGTTTTACGTCTTTTTTATAAAAATCCGTATCTTTGTGTTTAAATTTTTTCTTCAGCTTACCGCTTATCCATTCATTAACTTCTACATGGGGATAAAAACTACCATATTTAACGTAATGTCCAGCAATATACATTACTGATCCCACAATTGAGTATACTATGCCAAAGAAAAGTGGTGAAGAGATAAAGTCCTTAAACTCATATAATCCAAATGCAAACACAAAGAATATTATCTCTGACATCAATGCCCTTTGAAGGGTAAACCCTGCAGAAAATATGGCTCCAACCTCTGCACCTTTCTTAGTGCTACCACTTCCTACGGCATAAGAGAAGGTTATTGGCCAGGTATGTTCATCAGGAGTTATACCATGTACTATCCCTAGTAAATAAGACAAAAGCAGTGTTATGTAAACACCATCATATACAGGATTGAATAAATTTATTGCCATTTGTAATAAAGAATTAAGATTATCTTTTATGTACCTCGATAAGGAAGTATTCCTGTTTTTATATTTAAATCTTTGCTTTAATCTCTTTATTTTTTGTTTTTAAATTTCTATTTTTTTAAACTAATTTAAATAGTATTTATATTTTTATTTTCATAATACATAATGGTAAAAGGGATAGCTTCTGATTTAGATGGGACTTTAATCGACACTGCAAAATTACTTGCAAAATCCTGGGAAGCCGCATTTGATTCGGAAGGGATACAAATAGGTTATAATGAATTATATAAAAATACAAGAGGCATAGACTCAAAAGATATAATTCGCAGGTATAAAAAAGAAAGCAGTGCGGAAGATTTGAAAAGAATAAAAGAAAAAAGAAAATCTAATTTTCTTAATTTTGTAGCGGCAGGCGACCAAATTCTTTATCCAGAGACTTTAGAAGTTATAAGAACTATAAAAGAAAAAGGCGTAAAATTTGCTATTGCAACTGGAATGTCAAGGGATTTACTGGATAAAGTGCTAGAATTGTCTGGTTTAAATGAGATAGTAGATGCAGTTGTTAGCTCAGATGATGTTAAAAATGGAAAACCTGAACCTGATATATTCATTGAGGCATTCAGGAGGATTAAAGTAACTCCAAATGAGGGAATAGTTGTAGGTGATAGTGAAAATGATATCATACCTGGGAACAGAATAGGAGCATTTACTGTTTATATCTCCAGAGAAGGCGATAAATCAAAAATTGCTAATATAAGTATAACTAATTTAAGAGAACTTTTAAAGTTAGTATAGTATGGAAACTGCAATATCCATAAAAAACCTTTATAAAACTTTCAGAAAGACTGTTGCATTAGATAACGTCTCCTTCATTTCAAAAGAAGGGGTTAATATAATTCTAGGTCCTAACGGTGCGGGAAAGAGCACATTTTTAAGGTGTATAATAGGCTTGTACAAACCAAGCAGCGGTTCTGTATCAGTATTTGGAAAAAGGCCATATTTTGATGACGAAATTAGAGACAAAATGTCGCTTCTTTCTGATAATTATGCACTTTATGATTTTTTGACAGTAAAACAAAACCTAAGGTTCTTCGGTAATCTTTACAAGCTTAAAGACAATGAGATATTCAGTAAAAGTAAAAATATACTTAAGGAGATGGACGCTCTCAAATTTTTCGATAGGAAAGTTGTTGAGCTTAGCAGAGGGACTAAACAAAAGATAGCATTTTGTAGGGCAATGCTTAATGACCCTGATGTTTTATTATTAGATGAACCTACTGCATTTCTCGATGCAAGCTCATCTGAATGGATACGCAATTTTATTTTGGATTATGGTAAGAAACGGAAAACTATCCTCTTTGTTACACAAAAACTTGATGAAGTGTCCAGATTTAACTCTAGGCTTATAATAATGCGAGAAGGCAAGATAGTAGAGGATACAACTACCTACTATATATATAATGATATTATGAAGTCTTCTAGCATTTTAATAAGGTTTGCAAGGCCGGTTGCTATTTCTGTACTTAAAAAGGCAGGATACAAATTTGATTCAATGGAAAGCAAAGAGGTAAGCAGTGCAAAGTTCTACATAAACAACTACAAGGATGTTAACAGTTTAGTAGGGAAACTAATAAAAAACAAGGCATTTGTGTTGGGTATAGATTATATAGAACCATTAGTAGAAAGGATATCAAAGGGCGGTTAAAAATGAAACTAAACAAAGTGTATCAAGTTACATGGAAGGATATAAAGGAAACATTTAGCAGTATACTAATTTTCGGTCCAATGTTTGGCATACCATTAGCTTTTGCTGTCATTCTCCCAGTTTTATCCTTGTATATAGCAGTTCATGAGGCCCCAAGCATAGCCGCTGCAATAAAAATACCCAATATAAGCGCAGCTTTGCCTGCCTTTAAAAGTATAGCATTTATGGATTACTTTTCAATAAATATATTGGGCCCAATAACAATGACAATGCCAATAATAACTTCAGCAGTGATAGCAGCAGACAGTTTTGCAGGAGAAAAAGAAAGAAAAACCGCAGAATCACTTCTTTCAACTTCACTAAGTAAAACAGAGCTTCTGCTTGGAAAAATCTTTGCTTCTTTCCTACCTGCAGTTATAATGGCGGTTATAGCGTTTGCACTTTATGGTTCAATTGTAAATTATCTTTCATTCCAGCAGTTTCATCTTTTTATCCTTCCGACTCTGCCATGGCTGCTTATGCTAGCAGCAGTGCCTTTTCTTGCTCTTGCGCCAATATCTATAGTAGTTTTGATATCATCACATGTTAAGGGGGTGAAGGAAGCTCAGCAGCTTACTTCTCTTTTAGTGCTTCCGCTGCTGGTTTTACCGTTTGCTTCACTTTTGGGTTTGGCGTCTTTATCTGTTTCCTTTATGCTTTATCTCATTTTATTCTTAGCAATTTTTGATTTTGTTCTTTTTTATGTAAGTCTGGCAGTTTTTCATAGAGAATCTCTTATAAATTAATGTATGGCGTAAATTTTAATATTAAAATGATGTAAACTATTAATAAAGTTAATTTTTAATTACGTAGGTGAGGTCATTGCGTAAAACATGGAAAAATGGTTTGTCAACAAAAATGTGCTTTATCTCTCTTTGTCGGCTTTCTTTGCAGATGCTGGCTATCAGGCAGTAATAGCTCTTTTTCCAGTTTTTCTTGTACTTTTTCTAAAGGCACCAGTTTATTACCTAGGTATAATTTATGCACTGCAGTATGGGATAGGTGCAATTTTTGCATATTTAGGAGGAGTACTTGCTGACAGATACAGCAAGAAAAAGGTTGCGATAATAGGGAATTCTTTGATTCCTATACTATCATTTTTAGGTATAGCCTCAAGTTTACTTTTGTCTCCCCTACTTTTCCTTGTTGGGTGGTGGGCTAGAGATTCGAGAAGTCCGGCAAGAAGAGCACTTGTTACATTGGCTTCCGATGAAAAACACCGAAAAAAGGCCTTTGGAGTTTTACATGCTTTAGATTTAGGGGGAGGCGCGGTTGGCATAGTTTATCTTATAATACTTCTTTACTTGGGCGTAGCATACAGCATATTATTTCTGGTAACAATTATTCCATTAGTCATATCAACGCTTTTTATAATAAAATCAAACGTTAAAGAAGGTTTAAAAGCAGTTTCAAATAAGCTCTTAAGCAGCAGGAAAAAAGCCATAAACAAGGAAACAATGTTTGGTGTTTTTATTGCAACATCACTGTTCGGTTTCAGTTACTACAGTTTAGGCTATCCAATACTTACAATTGCGCAGAGATCAAATGATATCTTAGGCGTTTTTTCATACCTTATATTCCTTTTAATCTCTGCATTTGCCGGTTATTATTTGGGAAGCAGAGCAGGTAAACTGAAGATAATAAGCTCGCTTTCTCTTCTTGGATATGCGCTTGCAGGAATAGGCTCATTGCTGATAGGCATTTTTTACATTTTTAGCTTAAACATAGGTGTAGCATACCTCGGAGTGCTAGTTTTGGGATTTGCAGTAGGGGCAATAGAAACTTTTGAACCGACTATAATATCATTTACTTCCACAAAGGAAAAAAGTGCAAAAAGTTTCGGCTACCTCTCATCTTCAAGAAGTATAGGGTTGTTTACCGGCAATCTGTTGATGG
>JAJZJK010000001.1 GCA_021851145.1 Nanobdellota archaeon | reverse complement strand
TCTTTTATTCTAGCCTTCAAGAATTTTATTATGTCTTTACGCTTATTTTCATCATTTTCTATTTTTACATCAAACGCTGTTCTTTCCTTAATTTTAAATTCCATTTGGTAATTTTTTTCTTTATTGAATAAAAATATGAAAGTATTAGTTATAATAACATTTTTAAACACAATTTAGACTTTTATACTTTATTTTTTTATATTTAACACTAGAACTTATAACAATACATAAACTGTGTAAAGATAAAATTACTTTCTTGCCTTAGATTTTCCAAGCAAGTTGCTTGCTTTAATTAAAACTTTAATTATCTCGCTTCTCGGGAGGTCATCAGATTTAGATTTGCATACGGAATTAACTGAAAAGACATTACTTTTATTTGCAAAGCTAGTTTCCGATATAAATATCTCAGGCTGGCCCTTTATAAAGCCTAATTTTTTTAATTCAGTTTGAACTGTTTTTATAAATATATTCGGGTCTATACTCGAAGGCACTTCATATCTTACCTTTACATTCCTGTATTCTTCATTATTAAGAAATATTGATGCTTGCAATACAATGCTATTTGGGATTTTTATAGGTATATTATTGTCCAGACGAATCGTAGTGAAAGTTAATGTCATTTTTTCTACTGTTCCAGTGTACCCTGGAACAAGGAAATCATTAGAAAAGAATTTTGGAGGGTAACTAGGTGCTATCAAACCATACTGCCAAGTGCTTAAAGTTATATTATCCCCGATGTTAAATGGTTTAGAAAAAAGCAGTACTATACCGCTGAAAAAATTAGAAAGAGAAGCTTGTGCGGCTAAGCCAACAACTACCCCTATAAACCCTCCACCGAGGATAACTGAGGTTAAGCCTATCTTAAAAGAAGCTAGGGCAATAGCAATTACTATTATATAACCAGATAGCCTTACAACAAAAACTATTGTATTGCTAACCTGTTTATTTTTATTATTTGCTTTGGCTTCTATTATATCGCTTAAAAAATTCACTATTAAAACACCTGAGATAAGTATAAGGATAATATAGACAACTCCATCTATGTTTGTGGGTATGCCTGGAATCAAAGTAAACAGGTAAGCTATTACTGAGAAAATTATCAACACAAAGAGTATGAAATAAATCCTATTCTTTATTTTTAGGTTCATTACCTATAAAAAAGCTTATTATATAAAATAGTTTATATTTTAACGACTTAAATAACCTGTTTATTTATTCCTAGCACCCTTATTATTGAAATTATGACGGCTTCTGCTAAGATTATACTTACGAGCAAGCCGTAAAGATAGAAATATATCTCAAATGATGTAGGAGCAAAAAGCCCTGCGATTAAAAACAAAGTTACAACGGCTGGCGCAAGAAATAGTATAGACAATTTCCACCAATTATTTTTAAATAGCGCAACCCTTTGAGTGCTTGCAACCCGCATAGAATAAAACCTTTTAAAGAAGAGTATTAAAGATACTACCAATAACAAAGCCGCTATTGAAACCAATATTATTGGCAAAATAAAACCTGCCAGAGGGTTTACAGAAGAAGTACTTATCAAAATTGCACTAGTCATAATTAAAAACAAACCTCACTAAGTATTTCAATGAAATATTTATAATTGACAGGGCCACAAGCAGAAATGCTACTGTCCCAAGAATTACACCTACTAAAAATGAAAGAATAGCATAACTTGTCAGTATACTTACAAAGAAAGCTACTATCGCAATTAAAACCATTATTGAAGCCAGTATAAGAAGGGAAAAAGGGTTGCTGCTTCTATTAAGATTGAGTATCATAGTGGTTATTGGGGCGTTATCTTTTCGGTGTTTAAACAATGCAATAAATGCGATTATCCCGAAGAACAACAACGCAATACCGATAACAATATCAAATCCAACAAAAGCGTAATTTAAAGCAAATAAGTAGTTATAATTTGAAGGGCCGGTAATACTAACAGAACTTGAAACTGAAGTTATAGCAGAAACAGAGGTTATTTTTGGGTAAACTGTAAAAAAAACTAATATAGCGGTGATTATTATAAGAGCAGCAAATCCAAGTTTTAGATATGTTAATTTTTTAGAACTGCTGTAAACTACTGCCTCTGGCTTTGAACTATTCATATTAAGTATAAAGAATTAAAATATAAATAGTTATTTTTTAGTATAAAAAGCTGAAAGTTTTGTGTTTGAATTGTAAAAAATAAACATAATAAATATAAGAATATACAAAGGCCCTGCCGCTAAATCTGTTACTCCGGCAAAGAAGGGCCCTCCAAAACCTTGTATAACTGACCATGAAAACAGGCTGTAAACTATCCCTGCAATATAAACCTCCCTCCTAAATAGACCAAAAATAAGCAGCAAAGCTATAGAAAACTCTGAAAATGCGTATATGTACAGAAATAGCTGGATATTGGGCAATATTAATTTGTCCCAAAATAAAAAGAATGGAATCAAAAATTTAGGCTCTCCTAAAATTTGCATTAGCTGATTGCCCGCTACATTTGAAGCAGTGCCGCTTACTAGTTTTAAAGAGGCGTTTACTGCGAGTACTGCACCAAATGCTATTGAAGATATTGCAAAAACAGTTATTTTCTCGTTTTTTGATTTTACTTTCTTGAAGAACGCAAGTTTTCCCCATAAATTGAACCTCTTTTTTATTGCTTTATCAATTGAAAGATCATAAACGTTAAAATTCCTTTCAGAAAATATTAACAGTAAAAATAAAAGAAAATAGATGGGAGTTGCACCTATGTCAAGTGTTCCTGCTATATAAGGCCCTCCGAACTGACTTATAGTGAGCCATATTGCTATTGAGTATACAGCTCCTGCAATGTATAGAAACTTCTTACAAAAGCCGAGTATAAGAAATAAACCTATTAAGAATTCAACAATTATTGCAAAATATACAAAGAAATTTATATTATTTGCAGTAAAGTTTGCCCAGAATGCAACCCAAGGGTAAACAAATGACCATGCACCGTATGCTCCCGTAAGGACGTTTTCCTTTATAAGAAAAGCAGAATCTGGTATCAGCTTAAGCAGAGAATCTGCTATAAAAATTGCACCCAAAACAATCCTAGTTATAAAAGGTATTTTGTCAAACCTAAGCTTAACTTTTTCCATTAACTAAAACTAATTAAGAATAGCCATTACTGTTTGTATTTACAGAAGAAGGAGAACTACTTACTACTATCTTACCATACATGCCCAATTCTGCGTGCCCAAATACCGGACAAAGATACCAATATGTTCCATTGGTATTTGCTGCGAATGTTTCGCTTTCTTCATATATTCTTCCATTCTTAGGAGGCGGTATAAGTATACCTTTCACAACAATATCATTTGCACCAGTATAACCATCAAATGCGCCTTCTGGTCCTGAAGTAGAGTAAGGTGGCGGGTAGCTGTTATTTACAATCATATACCCATGATAAGCATAATCAGACAAATCAAATGCATCGAAAGTTACTGTAGAACCTTGCTTTATTACTATAGTTGGGTTAACAAGCCCATATAAAGTAAAAGCCGGAAGCGCCTGCAGATCCAACTCACCTAACAATGCTTTATAAGGTATGCTTGTTCCTGGTACTGTTGAATTCAGAGTTATGTTATTTGTAGGATCTGAAGACAAGTTGTCTATCATTCCCATAGAAATTGTCGCCGATTTATTAATATATACGGTGTTGGTAGCTGCATTGACAGTAACGCCTGCTGGCACAGTGCTTAAAGCAGTAGAAACTGAAATTGACACAGGGCCTGCAAAGCTTATTGTGTGGTTAATAGTAAGGAACGCCACTACTATAACTATGATAGCTATCACAACTATTATTGCTAGAATCATTGCATTGTTATTTTTAGTATTTTCCATCACACTACCTCAATTTTACCGTACATGCCCAATTCTGCGTGTCCTGGTATAGGACAAAGGTAATAGTAAGTACCGGTTACATTGAATGTATAGGATCCGCTTGTTGAATAGATACTTCCACTAAAAGGATTGTTAAAGTTAGCTGGAGGTGGTAGTGCCGGCAAATACAAAAGATCCGCTTTTAATGAAATGGGAGAA
Source organism: Nanobdellota archaeon (assembly GCA_021851145.1). Classification (GTDB taxonomy): domain Archaea; phylum Nanobdellota; class Nanobdellia; order Parvarchaeales; family Parvarchaeaceae; genus Parvarchaeum. Next base: position 46,694 of record JAJZJK010000001.1, on the reverse strand, counting down.
AGAGTGGTAAATGGATTAAAAGGGGGCGCTTGCGGGGTTATAGCGAATATATGTATTTCTGCTCCAAGGTTTATGAAAACAAAGTTCACGGTGGAACCATTCTTTATAACAAATGTTGGGTCTATTAAGCCATAATCCCCAAAGTATGGAAGCTCATGATTTGGCGTCTCAAGATATGAATCTGCTGCTGTTACATTAATCGGATAGGTTATGTTATAGATTGGATTATAAGAAATGTTTTCATATGCAACTATTGGGATTGTAACGTTGGATCCGCTTATAACTATTGAATTATTCGCAGAATATACAGTTACTCCACTAGGCACAGTGTGCACAAATTTAAGTAGTGCAGCTGAAGGGGAAGAAGGAACCAATGTATAGATTATAACTACTGCAATTATTACAATAACGGCTACTGCAATTACTTCATAAACAAGGAAATTGTTTTTCTTTGGTTTATCTTGCATTTTATTTATAAGAATTTGGTTTATTTAAAGCTTTTTATAGATTATTCAATAGTTTATGGCAGGTAGTATCACCTGAACACAAAAGTCTGGTTTTTCTCAACATAAGAAACTACTAAAAAATTTAGTTTGTAAAGTGAGCGGTGATAATATCAACTAAATTTTAGGGAGTTATATATTTTTTCCAATTTTTCCTGTCTTTTTCTACCGGAATATAATGTGTATCACCAGTTTCTTCATTTTCTGCCAGTTTTGCTAGCTTCAAATTATTTGGGTTGTTATGCTCTAATATGTTCAAGACTTTATTCTCATTTTCAATAGCAGGGTATATGTGCCAGCACACAGTTTGGCCATCTACATTCGTTCTTATATTCTTTATAATGTACTCTCTTTTTTCATCTAGATCCTTGGCATTTAAGGAGTCATTTAATATAATTTTATAACACTTAAAAAAACTGCTTGTCGGGTCTGCCTTTTTTCTGTCAAATAAACCGACTGTGTAGATAAGTTTATCCTTAAAATTTTCGCTGAATAAATTGTCGTCTTCTCCATCTGAGATATAAATTGATTTATCAGGGACACTGTTTTTAAATAAATAAAGCATATCCTTTCCTCCTTCATTTAAAATGTAAGCGTGTGTTCTTTTGAATGTTACAACGTTTGAATTTTTGTATAATTCATATTCTGGATCAACTCTATAACCGGGAGGATTTATCTTTAAAACTGCAAAAGAAAGCATAAAATCTATATTTTCAACATATGAAACATGAGAATCTATTTTTTCAGCATTATTCAATAAGGAATCTAAAATAGCCTCCTTTTTCATAGTTTTTATAGAAAAATTCTAATATATAAAGCTTATTATTTGTAAATTTTACAATTTAAGAATTTTAAAATTATTTAGAATTTAGCTGCCAACATTAATTGTTGTTTAGAATGTCTATAATAGAATTTATAAATGCTGCGTGTACAAACCCTTGTGGAAAATTGCCTGTAAAAACTTTATTGTGTATGTCTATATCCTCACCTATTAGATTATTTGGGCCAACTATACTTTTTACATTTTTAAGCAGATTTATTGCATCGTCTTTTCTTTTTGTTTTAGAATAAACCGAAGCTAACCACATAGAACATAAAACAAAAGCGTGATTAGATTTACCAAGTGAATCAAAATTGTACCTATAAACAAATCCTTTTATAAACAATGTTTTTTCGACTACTTTTAAGGTTTTGATGAATATGGGGTCATTTGCGTCTATAAAACCGTAAATAGGGAATGACAAAACCGTAGCATCAATATCATTACTTTTAGGAAAAGTTATAAAATATCCATCCTTCACACAATTTGACATAACCCACTGTTTTATCTCTTCTCTAGTTTCTTTCCACCTGTCAACCCCTCCTAGCTCTAAAACTAACTTTCCAGCGCTTTCTAAAGCGACCCAAATCATTACTTTCGAATGTGCATACTCATGATCATCTGGTTTTTCCCATATCCCTGAATCTGCAAGCTGCCAATTATCTGCTAACCAATCTGCTATATACTCTATGGCTTTCAAATGATTTTGTATAAATTCTTTATCTTTGTTAGAATCAAAATAGTTCTTTACAGCATACAAGAACTCCCCTTCTATGTCTAGTTGTATCTGATTAGTAGCTCGGTTACCAATTCTAACTGGCTTCGAATCCATAAAGCCATTTAAAGAGTCAACATACCTCTCTCCATAAATCTTTGTACCATCGACCCTGTAAAGGTTATAAAGTGGCTTACCAGAATAATCTATCATACTAAACAAGAATTCAAGCGCTCTTCTACTTTCAGTATTAAACCCGAGATTACAAAGCGCAGAAGCCATTATAGCTGAGTCCCTTACCCAAACATATCTATAATCCCAATTTCTATTGCCTCCCGGATCCTCGGGCAAAGATGCTGTAGGTGCAGCTATTATACTTCCATTTGGTGAGTATGTAAGTCCCAGTATTGTAAAAACTGAAGATCTTAAAAGCTGTTCGAACTCCTCTAAATTTGTACCAACCAGACTTAGTTTTATGCGTTCTGTATAAGCTCCCCAATAATCTATAGTAGAATCTAAAGCTTTTGAAAGATTTGATTGAGAAACATTTTTACTTTCTAACTCGTAAATCTCAGCAGAAGGATAGTAAGAAAGTATAACTTGATTCAGGCCTTTCTCTATCTGCCAAGTAAAATCACCAGTTTTTTTATATTCTCCAGCTATCTCTAACACTAGCCTTCCTTTCCCAGTTTTACCGTCAAAAATTATTTTGTTGCCATCCTCAGAATAATTAAAGTTCATTGTATGAAAATTAAACAAGGGATTAAAATTAAGCTGTGTTGTTATTTCGGAGTTTATGTTTCTAACAAGTATTGATTTTCCAGGTATTAAAAAATCGTTTATATCTGCACTTCCTTCAGAAGTTTTGAAATTAGTATGCAGGATATTTGGCGCAGTATACTTATGAGATGATGAAAATGGGGATAATGGGCTAATCTTAAAAATGCCCCCATTTTTCTCATCTAACAAATAGGAAATAAATGGATCTGAATCAAATCTGGGGAAACAAAGCCACAACACATTACCATTTTTATCTATCAAAGAACTTGTTAATTGATTGCTTATAAATCCAATATCCTTAAAATCTGTAAAATTTAACGCCATTTGTATTAATAACAATTGATAGGATATTAAACTTTAGGTACAATTTTAATAATTAAGTGGCTATAACAGGATTTAAAAAAAGGCAAATTCAAATATAAAACTAGGTGGGTATAATTTAATTGACTAATTCTAAAAAAGTTAAGTAATGTGTAAAATTAATAAAATTTAAATATTTAAGTTGTAACTTTCTTATATTTTATATGACATCAGCAAATCAAAAAACCTACAAATTAGATGAGATATTAGGAAGTCCTTGTTTGGTTATATCTTCTGATAAAAAAACTAGAATTTATGGGATTAATATAAATGGCAGGACAACTAAAATCTCAGGATATACTGAAAGTGAATCAAGAGAGGGATATTTTCACAAGGTAGAAATCGACTACCTACAAGCTTCTATGTATTTATTAGGCGGAAACTGCACTTGTGAATCCGTTCAGTACTATGGAGTACCTTGCAAGCATATGTTAAAGATAAGAAATGTATACATTAAAAACAAAGATAAGATTAATAAATATTAGATAAAATCTCTTGTGGGATAAGCTTCTTTAAATCTCTTTCTTTTACATCTTCTCTTATTAAATCTTTAATTTTCTCTTCATTAAAATCACCTTGAGAAAATACTTTATAAAGAAATTCTATTCCTTTTGAATGTTTATAACTAATATCTAAAAAATTAACATAAGAGGAAATATATCCCTTTCCAAGAAGATCTAAAGCGCAATCGGTGTTGTCATTTTTGGATGAAAACAGTTTGCTCGAAAGATAAGCTACAGTATCGGTATAAACATATTGACTGAGTGTATTTATAGATCTTTCATAAAACATTTTTTTATTACTTTCATAATTTTTGCTGTAAGTTGTTAAATCAGCAGCAACGTTATTTCCAGCAGAACCTAGACGTGAAAGCTTTTTTTCTAGTTCTGAAGCTTTTGAATTAGAAAAACCTGAAGATAAAAGCTCATTTATTAGGAAAGATTTTAATTTTTCTTCCATCTTTTTTATAGAATAGAACCTATATAAATAGGTTTAAATAAACCTTTTTTTAAGAATACAATAAGAATTAAACCAAAAATTTAATCAGAACAACCGCATCCACAGTTACCACCGCAGCTGCATTTTCCTTCATCTTCTTCTGCCATAACAATAAAGCAATTTTATTCTTTATATAATTAACTGATATCCTTTGAAGCACTAAGAAATGATAGAAACAGCGGGGCAGGAGATTCTATCCTGGATTTCAGCTCAGGATGTGCCTGTGTAGCTACTCCAAAACCTATTGGCCATTCTATAATCTCTACTAATTTATTGTCGGTTGTAGTTGCGGTTACTTTAAGTCCTGAATTCTCTAAAGTTTTCCCAAATTTATTATTAAATTCGTACCTGTGCCTGTGTCGTTCAGACACTACCTTTTTATTATAAGATGAAAAGGCAATTGAATCTTTATTTTTTATTACCATATCCCAGGCACCTAAACGCATTGTGCCCCCCTTCTGCTTTATTGAAACTTGTGAGGGTAAAATGTCAATTATATTGTACTTTGTTTTAGGATCAAATTCGGTTGAGTTTGCGCCCTTTAAACCACAAACATTTCTTGCAAATTCCACAGCCATTAACTGCATGCCCAAACACAATCCTAAGTAAGGTATCTTGTTCTCTCTGGCATACTTTATTGCTGTTATCATCCCTTCTATACCTCTTTTCCCAAATCCGCCCGGGACCACTAAACCTTTTATTCCTTTTAGAACAACTGATGGATCTGATTTTTCAAGTAATTCAGATTCGATCCACTTTATATTTAGATTAATTGATAATTTCCCTGCTGCGTGCATTAAAGCTTCTTTGACACTTACATACGAGTCTTTTAATTCAACATACTTACCTACAACAGCTACTGTAATGTTTTTCCCGTCTTTACTGGTAATTTTTCCAACGTCTCTGCTCCACTTTGCAAATTTTTGCTTATTTATTTTTTTATTTGGTAATTTTAATGAGTTTAATAGGATCTTATCAAAATTCTGGTCTATTAGGTACTGTGGCAGTTGATAGGGGGAGTCCATATCTGGATCATTTATTACCCTATTTTCATCCAAACTTGTAAACATTGCAAGTTTCTTTTTTATACCTTCGCTCATCTCCCCATCTGTTCTACAGATAAGAAAGTTTGGCATTATCCCCATCCCCATTAAAGCTCTAAAAGCTGACTGAGTTGGCTTGCTTTTTTGCTCACCGACGGTTTTCAACCTTGGCACATATGTAACGTCAACAAATATTACTTCTTCTTTAAGAGAAAGCTGTCTCATAGCCTCAATAAAATAACCATTCTCGATATCTCCAACTGTTCCGCCAACTTCTATTACAACAAAATCAAGTTTATTTTTGATTGCAAAATCCTTTACTTTTTCCTGTATCTCATTTGTAAGGTGGGGTATCACTTGAACATCCTCACCAAGATATTCCCCTTTTCTTTCTTTTTCTATTATACTTCCGAAGAGTTTACCTCCTGTTATAGAAGAGCTACTTGTAAGATTTTTATTAAGGAACCTTTCATAAGTTCCAAAATCCATGTCTACCTCCCCTTTATCGTCTAATACAAAAACTTCTCCATGCCTATAAGGGTTCATAGTTCCACAGTCATAATTTAAGTAACCGTCAAACTTTATTGGTAGGACCTTAAAATTATACATATCCAGTATCTTCATTATAGAAGAGGATACAACCCCTTTGCCTAACCCACTCATTATTGATCCTAAAACTACTATAAACTTTGTTGGCATTTAATTTAACTTATTTTAAGCTTTTATATTTTTCCTATTAAATTTAAAGGGGTATTTAAAAACTATATAAAACCCAGCCAAAGGAGTAGTATCCCAATGAATTCAGAATAGTATAAGAACGTTGGAAAATGCGCGATATATAGAGAGCCTGCTACACTGACAATAACAACCCCTGCAATTATAGAAAGCATCTTCTTATTTGATGTTTTTCTGTATGAAATCACAGCTACTGCTATAAGCATGGCAGCCGCCGGAAAAGTCATTACAGAAGAGGAAATTACTACAAGAAGCGGAAGAACTCCGAAAACAACATAGTTTGTAAGCACATTCCCTATTGTAGAAACTATAAGAGAATATACAACAAATATTGCTGATAAAATAAAGAATATACCATAATAACTGAAAACTTTTTTATTCTTTAGTAATACAGTTGAACCTAAAGCTAAAAAGCTAACCAGGAAAGCGACTGATGCAAGATAAACTTTTATCAAGAAGGCATTATAAAAGTTAAATGAGAACAAAATTTCTAGTAAAACCCCTACTCCGAACAGCCAAAGTCCTAAAGACCAAGCCAGTTGGCTTTTTGCTTTTTTCTTAAAGAATTTGTATGTCATTAATGATGCCAACGGGACAGTTAACAAAAATATAAGTATAGTTGAGAATTCAACGAAAACTTCACTTGAAAAGATACTCGACATTATTTTTTATCAACCTCCTAATATTTAAATTATATGATAAAGACAAAAGACAGAAAAACTGCTATAATTGCTATAAAAATATTATCATCAATTGGGCTAAATCTCTCTGCAAGCATTAATATGAATGAAAAAACAATCCCAAATGCTCCAAAAAGTATTAACCCCGGGATTAATGAAGAAATAAAGAAGGCAGCACTTCCTACAAACGATTTATTTCCGGGTTTTTTCATTATTTTCAAACCGGTTACAGTGGCAATAGGATCTGAAATTAATAGAGAAAACATACTAAAAAAAAGAAAATTTTGATGAGTTATCAACCCTAATAATAAAGTGACACCAACTGCCATTGAGATTGCTCCTGAACCAAATATAACCCCCTCTCTTTCCAGTAAATTTGTCCATTTTTTGATTTTATTGCCATAAACCAGTATAATGTGCGCTGAAAGTATGCCTAAAAGAATCAACGCCAAAAGCAATTGCTTGTAAGCTAATGCAATTACAAATAAAGATATGCTCCCTATAACGATTTGAACCAGGTCTCTTCTTACTTCTAGCTTACTGCTAATTTTGGAGGCTTTTAATGACAAATCCGATATAAACAAAAACTGTATAAACAGACTTAGAGAAATCAACTCAATAGAAAAGTTTATTGGTATTAACCTAGAAAAAACCAACACTATTAAACCTGCAAAAACTACATAAAAATAATTCTTATGTGATGTATAAGTCAATAAAATAAGTGACGAAAGAACTGCAATTGGCACTGCATAATAAAATTGATTGTAAGAATGAAAGAAAAAATAAATTAAGTAGGAAAACAAAAAAGAAAACAGAAATATTAAGTATCTGCTTGTTTTCATGTTATCAAAGCAGCGAGAACTCTTTATCTTTTTTGTAAGCAAATATCTTTATATAGTCTGTTATTAAAAGGAAGACAACTGCAACAACCCCCATAAATAGAATGTAGTATATGCTTATGCTTGACATTAATATACCGAAATATGCTATTATAGCTGTTATTACAATCGCCAGTATTATCTGCAGCATGACAGGTATGCTTGGCCTTGAATTGAAAAACCTTCTTCTAGACCTTATTGACAAAAGAAGTGCCTCTATAGAAAACATAAATGCAACGAACATGAATGTCTCAAATGAAGAATGGCTCAAATGGAAATAAAATAAGCCAAAGTAAGCTAGGATACCAACTTCAAGTATTACCATCGCTCCAAAAAGTGTGGAAGCGTAGAATATCGCTTTTATATCCCAAGCGTCTGGCCTCTTAGAATAGCTTTCCTTGTCGGTAGATAAAGCTATACTCCCTATGTCGTTTAAGAATATCATAAGAATAAGCTGCACGGCCCTTATTGGAAGGAACTTTAGTATTATAAAAGCGATAGAAAGGAAAAATGCTATCTGGAATATCCTAGTTACTTTGTTTAAAGTATAACTTATCATCCTTTCAAATATGGATCGGCTTTCTTTTACTGCATTTACTATTGGTTCTATTCCTGGAGAAGTTAAAACTATTGTTGCAGCGCTTTTTGCTACATCCGTAGCATTTGAAACGGCTATACCAACTTCTGCTTGTTTTAACGCAGGTGCATCATTCACTCCATCCCCGGTCATACCTACATGATAACCAGCGTCTTGCAACGCCTTTACTATGGCATATTTGTCCTTGGGGAATACTCCTGCAAATCCATCATGCTCGATAATTAACCTTGAAAGAGTTTTCTCGTCTAAGCCCTCCAAAGTTTTAACATCCAGTATTTTTTCTCCAATCCCAACTTCCTTAGCTATTTCCTTTGCTGTATCAATATTGTCTCCAGTAAGCATCTTTGTTTTTATTCCCAACGCCTTAAGCTCTTCTATCAGAGTTTTACTGTCTTCCCTCGGCTTATCATTTAATGGAACTATGCCTACAAAAGACCAGTCTTTTTTATCACTTAATTTAGCGGCCACTGCTATAGTACGATAACCCTTTAAAGACATCTCTTTTATCTTTGCATTTACTTTCTTTGTTTCTGATGAGTCTAAAGCGCATTTTTTCATTACAATTTCTGGAAAGCCTTTTATTGCAGACATTTTCTTTCCATTTAGTATAACATCAGCCTGAGATATTTTTGTAGAAGGGCTAAAAGGCGTAAATTTCACTAGCTTATAGTCTAATTCTAACTTTTTTGTATTGTATTTTTTAAGGCCGTCTATGATAGCATTATCTATCTCATCATTATCCTCCCTCTTTGATGCAATTGATCCATAAAAAAGGGCATCCTCTGCTGAAAATTTACCATATCCAAATGGCTCGGAAACTGAAAGCTGATTACTTGTAATGGTACCGGTTTTATCAAGGCAGACTACATTCATTGTAGAGGCTTCCTCTATAGCTTCAAGTTTAGTGACTAATATGTTCTTTGATGAAAGCCTTTCTGTACCATACGCCATTGCAACTGTAAATGCTGCGGGCAAACCAACTGGAACTGATGCTAAAAGGATAAGAAGAGAAAATGGAATTATTGTAAGCAGATTTATGTGGGAGATATAAGATGCTATAAAAACTGCGATAATAAGCAGAACATCAACATAAATAAGATATTTAAGTAGCTTTAAAATGTCGTTCTCCAAGTGCATTTTTCCGCCTGCGATCTTCAAAAGATCTGCGGTTTTACCAAATGAAGTGTTTTTTCCAGTCTTTAAAACTAGAGCAGTTGCTTCCCCTTCTCTTACTGTAGAAGAAGAAAACAAAGTGCTTCCCTCCTTTTTATCTACAGGAAGTGATTCTCCAGTAAGCATTGACTGGTCAACTGAAAGATAGTCTCCTTCTATTATAAGGCAGTCAGCAGGGACTATATCCCCCATCCTTACTCTGATTATATCACCAGGTACAAGTAATTTAGAAGGCAATCTTTTCCACTGATTGTCTCTTTGAACATTTACATTTACGGAAAGCTTGTTCTTTAACAGTTCTAACGTGTTATCTGCCTTAAATTCCTCAAGAAAACCCACTATCCCGTTAAATAAAAGAAGGCCTATTACTATGTAAGCGTCTATATCCTTGCCTAGAAAAACAGATATTAAGATTACAATAAAAAGCATTAAAGGTATTGGGCCCCAGAATTTTAAAAGAAATTTTTTTATAGGATTCACTTTTTTGCTCGTTATCTCATTATACCCATATGTTTTAAGCCTTTCCTCAGCTTCTTTGTCAGAAAGCCCATTTTTGCTAGAGGATAATTTTCTAAATTCGGTTTCTTTGTTTATTTCAACACTTTTGGCCATGTCAATCCCCGATTAGACCTATGAAAAGTTTATCGTCACCTTTAAATTTTTTCTCTCCGGGAAGCCTCAAAAATAAGTATAATGTTTTCCCGTTAAAAACAAAACGCAAGGGAGCAGAGTATGAATAAAATTCTTTTTTGAATAACTTATCATACCCTATATTTATTTCAGAAATTGATTTTTTGTTTATACTCATGACGGCTTTATCAAGTTTTTTATTGTAAAATTCTATGCTTTCCTGGGTTATTTCAACAAACCCTGCGTGTTTATGCAAAGGCTTTATAGAACTCCTAGCTACCCTTGCAATAACCTTATCATGCATGCCTAATTCAAGCAACTCTTCCTTGAATATCCATACTGCTTCAAATAAACCTAACCCACGTTTAAGTGAATCATTTATGAATTTGGCTCTGGGTGTTTCCCCTCTAAACAGATCGATTATGTTCAATACACTTTTGTCAACCGAAACACTTGCATTCTCTTTAATTGGAGAAAGTTTGTAAATATTACAATTTTGTTTATTTCTACGAATTGACTTAAGGTTAGTTGACTTTGACATACTATTCTAATAAATTCAATTAATTTATAGGTTATTATTAACACTGGATAAAATAACTAACAAGATATACGCTTGACATTGCATAAAACTTAAAATAATTGCTTATGATTAGATAACCTGAATTATCATCTGTATTATAAACCCAAGTATACCTATTATGAATGTTCCGATTATTACCATTATAGAAAGCTCTTTGAATTCCTGTTTTGTAGGTTTTCTGGCGAGGTGAAGTATCCTACTATACTCAAACCTGTAATGCTCTAATTTTGCTTTTATGTTTAAAGGATGGGCCTTTTTAAGCAGGTTTTTAACATGGTATAGGTGAAATCTTTTTTTCTTTACTTTAGGTTTTTCATCTTTATGATTTTCATGTGAACTGCTCTGAACTGTAGACTGTGCAGTAACATTCTGATTATTATGAATATTTTTATTATCTACAACTTGAATACTAGGCTTTTCTTCCTGAGAATTACTAGACAACGGAGTTACTGTATTAACTGATCCCTCTTTTTTATCAGTTGTACCAGAATTAGCATCCGCAAGACTTTTATTTTCATCCATAATTAACTTAGAAAGGTTATGCCAAGCTCGTCTTCAACTTCCTTCTTTTCCTTAAGTTGTTGATCCTCTGCTATGGACTTACCGCTTATTTGTTTTGAGGTAACGCCGGTTATTATTGCAAGAACCTTTACAGTATTCTTCAAGTCCGGGAATATATGTGCACCCCATATTATGTTTATATCCTCAGGCAATTTTTGGCCGATTAAATCGACAAGCTTGTTTGCTTCTTCTAAAGTGAGCGAAGGGCCGCCACTTACATCAATTAACATACCTTTTGCAGTTGAAACATCTACGTCTATAAGTGGGTTATTAAGAACTTTTTCCACTACAGTTTCAAGCTTTTTGTCTTTAGCATCGCTTTCTCCAGTACCTATAAGCGCAACTCCTCCGTTAGACATAATTCGTTTTACATCTGCGAAGTCTACATTTATAAGTCCTGCTTTAGTTATCAATTCTGTTATCCCTTTAACTGCATTTGTAAGAACATCATCTGCTATCTTTAATGCAATTGGAAGAGGCAAACCAGGGGCTATTGCCATTAATTTTTCATTTGGAACTGTTATCAATGTGTCTACAGTGTTTTTTAGTTTTTCGACTCCACTAATTGCAGAATTCATTCTTCTCCTGCCCTCTGCTTTAAATGGCAAAGTGACTACTGCGATTGTAAGCGCATTTATCTTTTTAGCTACAGACGCAACGACCGGAGCAGCACCAGTACCGGTTCCACCACCCATACCACAACATATAAAAACTAAATCCGCACCTTGAAGCGCTTCTTTGATCTCCTGCTCCTGCTCTTTAGCAGCCGCTTCACCTACTGATGGATCTGCACCTGCCCCTAAACCGTTTGTTAATTCCTTACCTATAAGTATCTTTTTATCTGCGGGAGTGCACAAAAGATCTGCTGCGTCTGTATTTACTGCAATAAACTCTGCCCCTTTTATTCCAACTTCAAACATTCTATTAAGAGTATTGTTACCAGAACCGCCTACTCCTACAACCTTTATATTTGCTCTTCTTGATGCAATTAATTCCTCTAGAGACTTATCAAACTCTTTTGTCTTGCTAGCATCGTATTTTATTCCTTTTATCCCTTGACTAAGTGAATTATCCATTTGCATATCATCCATACTATTACCTCAATAAATTAATCAGTCCTGATTATATATAAATATCTACTAATCTTTTACTATCTCAGTTTTAAGATTCTTGTTTATATACTTCTGTATATCCATAGATATACTGTCTTTTATGTAAGGCTTGACATCCTCTTTTGTAGCAATTTTTATATTTTCCCCATCAACCTCAACTTTTTCCGGCGCTTTGCTAACATAATGCTGGAATATTGCAGAGTATTTATCTACATCATTTTCGATTAGTGAGAGTACCTCTATATCATACCTTAATTCTTTACCTGCTAGCGGATGGTTATAGCTTACCATTACTCTCCCGCTATTTATCGCTAAAACTGTTGCCATTTTATCATCCAACAATATCATGTCTCCAACAGAGGGGTTAATGTTATTGTTTCTAAAAACGGAAATACCGTAGGTCTTGATAAGCTTCTTATCAAACTCACCAAATCCGTCTTTTGATGAAACCGTAATGGAGTATTTATCTCCAACATTTTTGCCTATTAAAGAATCCGATAAAACCTTTAAAACATAATTACCTCCAGGTATAACAAGTACTGGAGAAAAATTATAATCCCCTTTTATATTCTCTTGATCTGCAATTTTTTTATCCGTTAAGTCAAATATCTGCCCGGTAGCTGTTATCCTTCCAACAAAATTTATCATTACAAAATCATTTTCCTTTATCATGCTTACCTCTTCATCTCAATTGATATAAATGAAACATTTCTTTTCTTCCCTTCTTTATCAGCAAGTTCTTCCGTGCCAATTTCAATGTGGGAAATCTTAAGATCCTTCATGAATTTATTCACTGTAACCTGGGAGATATCAACTGCAGTTGAAATAGAAGAACCCCTTGCCTTTATTATAACCTGATTATTCCCAGAATTCAAATGAGTAAGTATAGCCATAACATATGACATTATTGGTTTCTTCCCCACAAATATTATATCATTTTCCATAATTCTATTTTTTAAAGTTATAGCTATATAAGCATTTATATTTTTTTATAATTTGCTGATTTTCACAGACCTGCCATCAAAACTTAATGTTTTTATATTAATATTAGTAGCTTTGTTCCTAAGGTCTTTGTCTTCTGTAAATAAAAAGCAATTTTTACCCTTGCAATACCCCAATAAGGTATCATCTGTGTTTTTGCCTTCATAAAAATCGACTATTTTAATCCCATAAAAAAGAAAAAACCTATGTACATCCTGCCTTTTAATTGCAATTAACTCATCCATGCATTTTTTTAGCGTGACCAAAGAGAAACTTTCTTGAAGGAAATTATCTAGCAAACTTCTTAAATCCAATTTTCCATCAAAACAATAAACCATTACATTTGTGTCTACAACAACTTCATTCATAGATATTTCCAGAGCCTGCAACAGTCCAAACATTGTTAAGCTTTCTAGAAAGAATAGCACGTTCCCCCACAAAATAAGGTAAGGATGAAGCGCCCAAATTTATAACAACGCCATTATTAGAGGAAGAAACTACTGTACCTAGTACTTTTGAAGACAGTACATTTAATAGTACTGTTTCATTTTTTTGTAATGGCTTATCAAATTTGTTCTGGATTGCTTCATATTTTATTGCTATTCTATTTTTAAACAAAGGAGTAGTGTCACTCTTAACAATTAATGCCCCGGAGAGATTATCCCTTCTTGCTAGAGATGGATCTAAGTCGGTTTCAATGCCTACCATTAATCCTCTAGAAGCCGATTTTTCAGTTCCGAATTCACTTTGCATACTTATTACCTTTGTCTTTAATGGCTTCCATGAATTTTTGATATATACTCCTGGATAAATTGAGATATTGTCATTTATCTTTAACAAACCGGATTTTATCCCTCCGCCTAATACACCTCCCTTAAGTTCACTTATGTCTGCACCTGGCCGATTTATATCAAAACTTCTTACAACTACTATTTCGGTTCTCTCTTCATTTGAACTATCTGGCACTTCAAACTTACCTATTTCCTGGATCAACTGAGTAATATTTACATCTTGTGCAGCAAAAACTGGTATAATCTTAGCATCAGGATAACCATTTTTTGACATAAAGTCTTTTATCTCGTTGTAACTTTCTTTTGCACGCTCTTTGCCCACTACATCTATTTTAGTCTGAGCCACAACTATATTTTTAACTCCTATTATCCTAAGCGCTTCAATATGCTCTTGTGTTTGTGGCTGAGGACATTTTTGGTTAGAGGCTATTACTAAAACTGCCCCGTCTACTAATGTTGCTCCGCTAAGCATTATAGTCATTAATGTCTTATGGCCAGGAGAATCTATAATAGAAACTCTATAATACAAGCTTGAATCAGATTTGCATACTTCACATTTTTTGTATCTGCTAAACGCACCACACGAATCACATTTGTATATAAGAAAATGTGCGTAACCTAATCTTATAGTTATTCCTCTCTTTTTTTCTTCGCTGTGCCTTAAAGTTGACTCACTAGTAATTGCCTTTACTAATGTTGTTTTACCATCGGCGAAATTACCAACTACATCTATTGTTATATCCTTAACCATTAGAAGGTGTAAATAACTGCTCCAAAGATTTTTCTCCGTACTTTGATATTTTTATGTTAATTTGAGAAGTAAACTGTCCAACTGTATTACCAGCAATGCTCTTCCTTCTACGTATGTCTTGCTTATTCCCTAATCCTTTCCCTATAAGAACTTTTCTAAGCCCTGACCCGTCTAAGTCCTTTGACATTGGCATTCCCGTCATATAGCTACCACCGGTTATTATACCAGTATAACCATCTAAACCTACAAATGAAAGATCAAACTCCTCATTTATCTTTTTACCAAAGAGCTGATCTGCTTTCTCACTATCCAAACTCTTATTAAATGACTTCCCTGTTTTTGGATCATTTATTACAATCTTTATTTCCATAGACTTTATTAGATATGATTGTTATTTATAAATAGCTTTGCATATGCATAAATAACTTATTAAATGAACAAATAATGAAAGTATCATGGAAATGATTTTTGTTGAATCTAGATTTAAAGGCAAATTAAGTGAGGCATTTTTAAAAAGGATTTATGAGGAGATAAAACCGTATAAAAAAATAAACCTTGTTGCAGCCATACAATTTATAGACCAAATGAATGATTTTAAGGAAAGAGTAAGAGATAAAGAATTTGTAGTAAAACAGTCGCTTTATAGGGCTATGTACCCCGGACAGATTTTAGGCTGTGATGTTTATGCTGCAGACTGTACTGACTGTGATGCAACTTTGGCCTTTGAACAGGGAATGTTTCATGTTTTAGGTATACCCCTCAAATATGGGAAGGCAGTCATAACTGCAGACCCTGAAACAGAGAATATTGAAATAATAAATGCAGACGTAGCAGAAAAATACAGAAAAAGGATAATGCAAGGGATTGGAGCAGTATTGACTGCAAAGAAGATAATGTTTATTGAGTCAACTAAATCTGGGCAGACCTACGGATCAAAAATTTTAAAAGAGAAACTTAGAAAAGACGGAAAACAGGTTTACTCTGTAATAGCTGATGAAATAAACTTTGAAAGACTGAATGAATTTAGGGAGATAGACGCCTTTATCAGCACAGCCTGCCAAAGAATAGCAATAGATGACATGAACAAAGTAAAAAAGCCGATGATAAATGCAGAAGATTTAGAGAGTTACATTAAAGAAAACAAATGAAATGCATTTAAATGGCCATTTTCATATCAATATATGAAGGCAATAGTAACTGGTGGAGCCGGTTTTATTGGTTCCCATATCGCCGAAAGGCTTTTGGAAGAAGGCTATTCTGTTTCTATAATTGATAACTTAAGCACTGGGGATAAAAATAATATTAAGGATATAAAGAATAAGGTAAAATTCATAAAAGGAAACTCTTCAGAGATAAACAAGCTTGGAAAAGCAGATATAGTATTCCACGCAGGAATATATTCCTCTACTCCGATTTATAGAAAAGATAATACTCTGGTGGGAAAAGCAATATCTGAGTTCATAGCTATTTTAAATTACTGTGTAAAGAACAAATGTAAGCTTGTTTTTGCATCCAGTTCATCAATATACAATGGCTACCCACCACCTCACAATGAGGATGTAATACCAAAAGTAAAGGATTTTTATACAGAAGCAAGATATCCTATGGAAAGACTTGCAGATCTTTTCCAACAGATGTATGGATTAGAGTACTGTGGTTTAAGGTATTTTAGTGTATATGGCGAAAGAGAAGAAAGCAAGAAAACATTTGCGAATATGGTTTCTCAAATAATCTGGAAAGGCCTTCTTGATAAAGAAGTTATGATATACGGAGATGGTGAGCAGAGGAGGGATTTAGTAAACGTATCAGATGTTGTATCCGCAAATTTAATTGCATCAAAAAGTAAGGAGAATGGGATATTCAATGTTGGAACTGGAGTATCCTATTCATTTAATGAGATAATAAAGAAAGTTGGCTACGCTATGGGAAAAAGTATTAAAACAAAAAATATAGATAACCCTCTTAAAAATTATGTTGATATAGTACAAGCAGATACCCAGAAAAGTAGAGAGAAATTAGGTTTCTCTGCTAGAATAAGCGCAGATGAAGGCATAAGAACGGCATTGGAGTACTATAAAAAACTAAAAAAGGTTCCTGATATATTTTAGTTTTAGATCACTTCAATTTTACCAACTACCCTATTTTTACCGATAGCAAGGCTCGGGTCCGTAATTAGATAAGAACCTTTTATTTCCGGAATTTTCTTATTAAAATGCGCTTTCACAGAACTTTCATCCTTTGATAGATTAAGGCTTAAAGGCTCTCCAAAAAATGAACAGGAAAGCTGCTTAGAAAATGGATCCTCCTTATAAAATGGGGACAAAGTTAATTTAACATTAAGTACCTCATTAACTTTGCTTATTGATGACACTGCATAATTATTTGACAGATCGGATTCTGAAACGTTATTCAAGGCCAAACCAACATGTGATCCGGAGTCTGCATATTCGCTGTCTACATCCATTATTTGTATGCTTTTTATGCTGCACTGTTTCAATGAAGGGAGGAGTAGCAGTTTTTCCCCTTTTTTGACTGATTGGCCCAATACAAAACCAATTACAACTGAACCTATACCTTTAACAATAAAATGCTTGTCTATAGAGACATACTTAAAATCTTTTTCTGTTTGTTTTGTTAATTCAGAGGGTATTGAAGTTAAATCAGCTTTTTTGAACTTCCCTATCTTATATTTTTCGAAGAACTTGTCGAAAGAATTTATGTCAGAATACTCATCTTTTATTATTAAACCTTCTTCTACGCTTGAATTCTCAATACAAAGCGCAAGCTCTGCATCTAATGCGTTTATTTCATTATCTGCAATAAAATAAGCATAGTTTGCAATTGATAAAATATAAAGAACAGAAAGTATTGATTTAGGAAAATCTACGGAATAGAGAATCAAATGGCCATTTTTGTCTAAAGCTATCTGTACATTATTTATAAGATCTAATTTTTTAGATATTATTTTCTTAAGCTTTTCCTCTTCAAACGGCTTAGCCGATAACAATGCAATTATCATTATTAGTTTAGTACTTTCTATCTTTTAAAAATTATACCTTTGCTTTTTATTTCGGCTTCTTCGCAATTATAACCATCCTAGATTTATTGAAATAACCACTTTCTTTGTTGTATCCGAAGACTTCCTCAAAATAATCAATATTACTATCAAGTATCTTTTTGGACCTCCTACCTTCTAAACTATTTTCACTTAAAGGCGAAAGCCAGGATTGAAATGTTTCTTTAAGCTCAAATGTCTTAAAATTGTCTATTTCAAATGCATTAGTCTTTAGCATTTTGAACCAAGAATCAAGTGATTCTGAACCAACATAAGTCATATCTCTTGCTTTTTCAAATTTATTGAAAATGTCTCTTTTGTCCTTCATTGGCTTTAGCAAGTCAGTTATACCAAACCTGCCTCCTTTTTTAAGAACTCTCCAAGCTTCCTCTATAAACTTTTTCTTGTCTTTGATATGATGCGCAGCCCTCCTACAGGTTACTATATCAAAGGAATTATCGGGGAATGGCAAGGATAAAGCATCTCCTTTTACAAAAACAACATTGTTATTGTTTGTATCTTCCGCTTTCCTAACTGCAATATCAAGCATATGGTCATTCATATCTAATCCGATAGATACAGCTACTTTACTTGACATCTCAAATGCAACAAATCCTGGCCCAGTACCTATATCTAAAACTTTGTAGCTTTTATTTAAATCAAGCATTGAAATAAGTAGGTCTAAGTCCTTTCCATACATGTGACTTTCGCTGCTAGCGTATTCCTTCGCGTGTCTACTAAAAAACCCCTGTAAAGACTGCATAATATTAGATACAAATCAAAGGATTAATAGCTTTATAAAAATTATATTTTGACACTTAATCTTTGTATTCGTTTAAAGTCTTTTCTAATCTTTTGAGGTTAGAATTATCAGAAACCATCAAATCTTCCATCTTTTTAATTTTGTAATCGCGGTCGAAAACATCTAAAGGTAGGATCCCATTTTTCGGCTTTAAAACTATGTAACCTAAAGAATCAAAAATATCAAGCAATTTTATGCCGTGTCTAGTTAGCATTATTTTTCTATCGTTTAGATCTCCATAAGCATATCCATTGCTATGAAACTTTTGTATGGTTTCATTTACCTGCTCAAAGATATTTTTGTAATTATTTATATGCCATTTTTCAAGCGCAGAATATAGCGATTCACCTTCTACCGCTTCAACCATATACCCCCCTGGAATTTTTTCAGGATTGCTTTTGTATTTAAAGGAGTAATTATTTTCATAGGATAAATATTTTTCTCCGATTTTATACCCACCTTTACAATTTGACGCCGGCAGCATTACCTTTATAGGAGAGACTACCCTATCAGGGCATATATCATGGAGGTTTTTCATATAGGTAAATTTTTCCTTCATAAAATGATCAAGATCTTTGTAAGCGTATACGCTCTTTCTTTCGTCTACAGTAAAGGATTCTTTTTCTGGCCTGAAAAAGAATGATTCCCAGTATTTTGGTGCCATATCCTCAGTAATAAACCATTTTATCAAAGGTGAATTACCTTTTACATTTTTCATGTCTTTCTTATTTAGAATTAGCTTAAATGAGAAAAAATCTTGTGAGGGTAGGTAGTTATTGACAAGACTTCTAAAATAAGAGAAGCCATCCTGAGTTGCTTTATTAAAGTATCCATTAGCTGCGACTTGCAGTGTCTTTTTTAAAGCTTTGAACATTATTACATCACGTTCTCGCAGCATTTCAAAAAATCTGTCGTATTTTGGCCCATCTACAACATATAAAGAATCTATCAGTTTTATTCCTGTTTCTGTTAAGATAATATTACTGGGGTGTATATCCCCATGAACGCATCCTCTTCTATTTAGTTCCTTTATAGCCGTATTAAGCTGGCCCGGGATATTATAGTTGTAGCTACTTGTTAGATCATTGTTTATTGCTTCGTGAAGTGTTATGCCACTTAATTTTTCTAAAATATATCCAGATATTTTCTCTTTTTCTCCATTTACTTTAATAGCCAGAATGGGCTTAACCACGTATTTGGGAGCCGCTTCATACTGCTTTTTCATAAGCTCAAAACGGCCTTCCAAATTATATGGGGGCAGAGGTACATCTTCTATAAAATTTTTGAAGAAATAGCCCTCTAAACTATCGGTTTTTAACTCCTCTTTAACAAGCCTGCTAAGTATTTTCACATCAAAATCCGAAAGGCGTTTTCTTGTGCTTTCAGCCATATTAATATTGCTGTTATTTTTGAGAATATCTTCAAGCTTATGCGAACCAGTAGTGTGCTCTTCCATAAAATTGTTATCACTCTTAAATAGTTTAGATTTTAATTAGTATAAATGCTTTCAAATATCTTCACATTAACAAGCCAGGGATTATACTCTAAAATATAAATGGGCTCGACGGGATTTGAACCCGCAACAATCCGGTTAAGAGCCGGATGCTCTACCGAGTTAAGCTACGAGCCCAGTTAACAAATCATTTAATTACACAAGCAATAAAAATGTTTATTTTTGGATAATAACTACATTTCGGTGATAATTGAGTGATTTACAAGATAGCACCTAAGATTTTTTACATCTAGATTATTCAAGATATACCTGATGTTTTCTTCCTTATCTTCAAATAACGATATATTATTATATTGATTGCTCAGTTTTTTTATCTCCAACAATTTCCATTCTTCATCTTTCAATTCATGATCTTTTGGGAGTATTACTGAATTATAATTTAAGTTATGTGCATTTAGAAGGCCTTCGGTCTCCTTTCTAAATTCTTCACCCCGTGCACTCAAGATTATAAGTTCTGAACCATTTTTAACACCCTCATTTAAATAATTAATTAAAGGCTCATTTGGAGACAATTCTTCGCCATATTTTACATAAGCAAGAGTATACAATTTATTTTTCCATTTTTTATTGAAACCTTTTGCTACTTTTCCTTCCCCTATTGTAATCTCTAAATCATTTAAAAGTTTGTAATCTTGGTTTATATTTTCATCTTTTATCAAACTTTCGTATAGCTCTTTAGCAGCGTAGATCAATGCTTTTTTATTGAAAAACAATGTATCATCAAAATCAGAAACTATTGCGGATAGCTTTTTCATTTAATTATAAGATAAGTGATAATTTAAATAATAAACGTTACTTAAAAAGTTGTAAGGGCCTATGGTCTAGTGGTTATGACGTCTGCCTTACACGCAGAAGGCCGGGAGTTCGAACCTCCCTGGGCCCACTATTAATATGGTAGATAAAATAAGATGCGCGCATATATTGGTAGACAAGCAGTCTATTGCATACAGCATTCTTGAAAGGATAAACAAAGGAGAAAGCTTTTCAAAGCTCGCAGAACAGTTCTCAATTGATAGTTCGAGAAGAAAAGGCGGTGATTTAGGGTATTTTGGAAGGGGAATTATGGTAAAGGAATTCGAAAAAGCCGCATTTTCTTTGAACAAAGGACAGGTTTCTCAACCTGTAAAAACGCAGTTTGGTTATCACATAATAAAAAGATTAGATTAATTGAAAGAAAACTTGCTTCCAAATAAAGCAAATAGCATTCTTTCGTATTCCTCTAAAAGCGCTGAATCGATGTAATCAGTTATAAAGCTAAAAGTCTCTTTATCAGCTTCGATTTCTATTTTTATGAAGTTTATTTTATCAGAAAAAAGCTTGAATGTTTTTATATCTGAATAGTTTACAACAGAATCTGATAATTCTTTTAGATAATCATAATCGATATTTTTCTTGTAAGTTTTATCCATTTTTTCTTTAAAAGTCGATAATTCTACAGACGGAGTGCTTGCATCTATTACTGCGCCACTTGCAGGCCACATGCCTATTGGGGATTCTGACAGTATACTATCAACCTTTGAATCATCTATTATAAACATTTCAGATAAGCTAAAAAATAAATATAGAATTTCCCCTTTATTAGAGGTATAAGAAATGTTTGGTATTACCCCTTGTATAAACGATTCCATCCATGTTATTAATTTTTTGTGTATAATAAGTTTAATCTATATCTTGGAAGGAGGGTTTCCTATTTTTTATGAAATTTCCATTATCTAACTCATTAAATGCCAGTGAAAGTTCATCATTTGTGTTCATGACTATTGGGCCGTACCATGCGATTGGTTCTCTTATTGGTTTGCCAGTAAGTAATATAAACCTTGTTTTTTCCTGATCGGTTTCTATGTGAATTTTCGTTCCAGAATGAGAAAATAGATATGCATTGCCTTTTAATAAAGGACTCTTCCCGTTTAGCATTGCTTTTCCAGTAAGAATATAAACTAAAGAAGTATAACCAGTTTTAACATCGAAATCAAAAATAGCTTCTTCTCTCATTTTAATATCCAAATAGGTAATATTTCTTTCATCATCCATCTTTAAAGCTCCAATATTCTTTAGAAACTCTCCAGATACGATTTTTACCTTTGCACCCATGCTATTTTCTATTTCCGGAACCTTACGGCCGCTTATATATCTGTAAACTGGGTCAGACATTTTATTTTTTCTAGTAAGATTTATCCAAAGCTGCATACCTACAACTGAATTAGGCATTCCGGTACTTAACAAATTTTCTTTTTCGTCTTTTAGATTAAGCGGTTTTGGCATTTCTGTATGAAATATTCCACTGCCAGCAGTCATCCACTGCAAATCTCCAGGGTATATCGAACCTTTGTTGCCTTCGCTGTCCTCATGCTCAGTTTTTCCTTCTAGCTGGTATGTAACAGTTTCTATGCCCCTATGCGGATGCCAGGGAAAACCCGCAATATAATCCTTAGGCTTGTCAGAACCAAAATGATCCAGCAAAAGAAAAGGGTCAGTTAGAAGGTATGAGTTTGGCCCTCCAAATATTCTTTTAAGCCTAACTCCTGCGCCATCAAAGGTTTCTTGGCCAGAAAATTCCCTTTCAATCCATTTAAGCTCTGACATATTTATTTTAACAGCAGTTATTTATATATAACTTATACGATACAAATATTAATATATATAAATTGCTAGATTAAAACATGATAAACGTAGGATTGTACTACAACGTAAAAAAAGGACACGAGAAAGAATTTGAGGATACTTTTCAGAAAGTAGTTGAGTATTTGAAAAACAATGTAAATGGCTTTGAGAAGGCGAGTATATACAAAAAAGTTGGAGAAGAAACAAACGCAACTGAGTACATGATATACAGTGAATGGAAGGACGCAGATTCATTTAGGGAATTTACAACTGCTAAAGCTTTTCATGAAACAACTGAATACGGAAAAGGGATAATAGAAGGCAGGCCCTACCATAGGATATTCAATGAAGTAAAAAAGGAAAATTAAACAATTGTTGCTTTTTTGCCAACAAAAACTGGACTTTCAACAGTTATCCAATTCCTTGCTTCAGCTTTTCTAAGGTTCCTTGCTACTCTCATCCATTTAGTAAGTGAATCTACTTCATATAAAACTAAGAATTCAAAGTCATCAATAGCAAAGGAGTAAGTCGTATAAGACCTAATATTTTTATTATTTGGGTCATTTACAGCTAGATTTACATGATCTTTTGTGATCCGATTTTGTTCATTTTCTTCAAGCAGATACCAGCTAGGGTCTTTTTTCACAGGGTATGCTACTAAGTATTTTAAGGTATCATCTTCTTTCAGATAATTGGCGTTGGGATGCTCATAAATTGAAAAATAACTATAAGTTTCAGTTAATACCTTAGAAAAAAGACTCATTAATGCTTCTTTAAAGGATAACAGAGTTTCATAAGAATCGGCTATATTAAAAAGTATTAAATCTGCGTTATGTTTTATCGAAAGATACTGTCTGCATATAAACTCCTGATCCGATTCTTTAGCTGCAAGTTCACTTATCTTGTTAATTAATTCTTTTTTATTGATATCTGCACCGTTAAAATTCACCTTGAAGCAGTGCAATGAAACAAATTTCTCTCCCATTCTATATCCTTAGCTTATTAATTTTATTCATATTTTTATAAAACATTAAAGCAAGCATAGTTTTTGTATCTTTTATTTTACCGTTATAGACCATCTCTATTGCATCATTGAATTTCATTTTTATAGGAGTTATAACTTCATTTTCGTCTAAATTCTTTTTAGTTTTATATAGGTCCCAAGCAAGATAGTAATACTCAAAGTAATTCATCAATGCCGGGTTGTTCCAGGCTTTAAACATAAATTTGACTTTTTTAGGGGAATAACCAGTTTCTTCTGCTAATTCTCTTTTAACTGCTACTTCTCTTTTTTCTCCTTTTTCTATAGAACCTGCTGGTAATTCAAGTAACTTTCTATTTACAGGGAAACGAAATTGCTTTTCAATTATTATAGTATCATTATCCAAGAAAGGAAGTATAACTACTGCGTCATTTTTAAGTATCCTAAAATCTCTTAATTTTTTACCTCTGACTCTTTGGTAATCCTCCTCTACCTTTAAGGTATTGAATGGAGAATTATAAACTATCTTTCCCATTTTAACTTATAACAACATTAAGTTATAATCTTTAATATTTAATGGAGATTTTACTATTTTTGGATATTTAACGCAATAAAGTATATAAAACTAGTAACTTCATAATAGAATATGGCAAAAAATGGTTGCGACATGAGGGGTATGCTTTCTTTCCAGATACTAAATATGTTAAAGAAAAAAAACCTATGCGGAGAAGAAATCGCTAAAAATATAGAAAAATACCGTGGAAAAAAGCCAGTTGCAAGCACAATTTACCCTGCACTTAAACGATTGTCTACCAGCGGATTTATAGCGGGAAAGAAAAAAGGAAAGAGAAAGATATACTCAATTACTAAAAAAGGCCTTTCAGAAGAGAAAAAAGCTTTAGCATACTTTGAAAGGTTATATTCAGAAATTCAAAAATAGGGGGACGAGGGGTTTTAACCCCCCGTTTATTTTTTTGAGGAAATTTTGATAAATATAATATGGCCCCAATTGGGGCCAAATAATTTACTTAAGTATCTCTATCCCAAGCTCCTGGTTTATAGCACCGGTAGTTTTGGAGAGAGTGTTTATCTCTTCAGGTCCCAATAAGTAAGGAGAGCTTACTCCCGTTATTATTGTCATGACCCTTAACTTTCCAGAAAGAGACTCATCTACCTTTGCACCCCAGATAACTACTGCATCCGGATCCAAAGACTGAGTTGCCATTTCTCCAATCTGGTTTACTTCTGCAAGAGTTAAGTCAGGCCCTCCTGAAATGTGTATAAGAGCACCCTTCGCACCCTTATAACTTACGTCCAAAAGTGGATTGTTAAGAGCTCTTCTTACAACTTCAGTTACCCTTGAATCTGAAGCATCTGTCTCACCTATTCCGATTACAGATACTCCTCCTTTATTCATTATTGCCTTAATGTCTGCGAAGTCAAGGTGCACCAATGCACTTGCATCGGAGATCGTTTCAACTATCCCTTTTATCATAGTTGCAACTACCTCATTTGCCACATTGAATGCTTGGTCTATTGGAAGATTACCTGCCATGCTTACTAACCTATTATTGTCTATTACAATAACAGTATCAGAGCTGTTCCTTAATTCTTCTAGACCTGCCTCTGCAGATTCTACCCTTTTCCTTTCAGTTTTAAATGGCATCGTTACAGTACTTATAACGATTGCTCCCATATCTTTTGCAAGTTTTGCAATAACTGGAGCCGCACCAGTACCTGTTCCACCACCCAAACCTGCACATACGAAAACAAGGTCTGCGCCTCTTAATGAGTCCTTAAGCTCCCTAGAAGATTCTTCCGCCGCCATTTTTCCCTTCTCAGGAAAACCGCCTGCACCTAAACCTTTAGTTAACTCTTTTCCGATAAGAATCTTTTTATCCCCATTCCTTGCATTTAACTGTATTTGATCTGTATTAGCTAGAATTACTTCCGCGCCTTTGACTCCTTTTTTAAAGAGCCAATTGCCCATATTATTTCCGCCGCCACCGACTCCTACAACTTTTATTAAAGCCTGGTTGAATAAAGGTTCGTTCATACCTTCTTCTCTACTGGCTTTTAGTGCGCTTTCAACAAGCAAATCCATTACCATTTTTCCCCTCCGTTGCATTGAAAATAAAAAGCGAAAGCTTTATATTCCCAATGTGCCTATATTTTATTAAGAAAAACAAGTAAGTGACCCAACTTACAGCGTTATGATTAAAATTTGAATGTTCCCCAACATTCAAATTTATTCTATTTATTTAAATAACAATAATAGTTTTTATTCATTTAAAAAGATTGTTGTCATAGAGTATACACATCTGTAAACATAATTAATTCTATACTGGCCATAAAAATGCAAATGAAAAGAGTTAAAACATTATAGAAGCAAATATTATAATGGCTATTAAAAAAATAGAAATGAATAATCTTTCATTTGGAGATTTGATAGAGCTAAAAATAGACAGTCAAATTTTCAATGGAGAATTTATAAAAGAAGAGGAAAAAATTGCAGTAATAAAACTCAAATCAGGTTATGATATTGCGATTCCAAAGGATTCTATTACTGATATCAAAATAATAGAGAAAGCAGAGAAAGTAGAAAAGACACAAAAAGAAAATAAAAATGAAATTAATGATCCGGATATAACTATAATAACCACAGGGGGAACCATATCTTCTAAGATTGATTACAAGACCGGAGGAGTTTCTCCATCTGTAGACAGTGATTATTACTTCAAAATATCTCCAGATCTAGAAAAGCAGGGGAAAATTTCTATAGTAAATTTAATGAAAAAGCTATCAGAAAATATGCTGCCTTCAGATTGGATAAAAATTGCCAAAGAAGCTAAAAATAGCATAAGTAATGGAAGTAAAGGAATTATAGTGACTAGTGGCACGGATACTATGCATTTTGCATCATCAGCACTTTCCTTTCTTTTAAATCCTCTGTCCGTTCCTGTAGTTTTTACTGGGTCACAAAGAAGCACAGACCGGGGTTCTACAGATGCTTCTACAAACCTCCTTTTATCCGCATTTACTGCAAATAATTTTCCCGGCGGAGAATCAGTAATATGTATGCATGCCAACTTAAATGATGAGTACAATTATATATTAAGAGGGAATAAAGCAAGAAAAATGCATACAGAAAGAAGAGATGCATTTAGGCCAATAAACATTGAGCCTCTTGGAAAAGTACATATTAGTGGAAAAATAAACGAATTATCCCCTGACATAATCCCAAAAAATGACAATACTAAATTTAACAACAAACTAGATGACAATGTGAAATTAATATACAGCTACCCTTCTATGGGTGGAGACATAATTGATTATTATATTGATAACAAAGTTCATGGAATTGTAATTGCTGCCACAGGTTTTGGTAATCTCCCTTTAGAGGATAAAACAATCATAAACTCATTAAAAAAAGCTGAAAAGGCCGGTGTGCCAATCGTTATAACACCTCAAACAATTTATGGATCAACAAATAAATTTGTATACAGTACATTACGTGAAATCTCAAAATTTGATAATATTATATATGTAGGAGATATGACAACCGAAACTGCATTTGTAAAGCTTATGTTTGCACTTGGAAATTCTAAAAAATTAGAAGAGGTTAAAAAAGTAATGTCAATTAATTTAGCAGGAGAAATTAAGGAAAGAAGTAAAATAAATGAATTTTTGATATGAAAATAAAATGTGGTTTTGAATGGCATATACAAATAGATTCTGGCAAACTTTTTTGTAGATGCAAGTCTGAGATAAAAGAAGATAAAAACTATGCAGAGATAGAAAGAATAATAAAACCATCTTTTGGAGAAAGCGGAAAAATAGATGTAAGTGCAGAATTTGAAGGGCAAAAAACAAAAAGAATAAGATATAAGTTATTTGATGATACAGACTGTCTTGTAGATATAGATGAAGAACCGCCACATGAAATAGATAAAGAAGCCCTTTCAACTGGCGTTAACATGTCTTATGCATTGAATGCATACATTCTAAATAACTTGATATTTATGAGAAAAACAATAGTTGATGGCTCTAATACAACTGGCTTCCAAAGAACAGCAATACTGGCTGTAAATGGTGGATTTAATTTTAAGGATAAAAAAATAAAAATCGATACAATTTCCATAGAAGAAGATTCTGCAAGAAAAGAAACAGAAAACAGGGAAGAAACTGTTTACTTCTTAGATAGGATAGGGATACCACTTATAGAAATTGCTACAGGAGTTATAGATACTGATGAAAATGAGGCCAAGGAGATAGCAATGCAATTTGGAAAATTTACAAGGTTATTTAATGTAAAAAGAGGAATTGGCACAATAAGGCAAGATGTAAATCTCTCTATTGAAGGTGGAAAAAGAGTAGAATTGAAGGGATTCCAGAACATAAGAGAGATGGATAAAGTTATATTAAACGAAGCCAAGAGACAAGAAAATTTGATAAAAATAAAAAATGATAAAGGTTACATAGCTGATGAAGTTTCAGACTGGGGCTGGAAGGATATAAAACCAATATTTAACAATACGGCATCAAACTTGATAAAGACTGCAATAAAAAACGAAAAAAGTATCATTGGAATGAAGCTAAATGGATTAAAAGGAGTTTTAGGGACTTATATTTGCGAGAATAAAAGATTCGGCGGTGAGGTAAGTGACTACTTAAAAATTAAATTAGGTTACGGAATCATACATTATGATGAGTTGCCTGCATATGGAATAAGTGAAGAGGACAAAGAAGAAATAACTAAAGTTTTATCTTGTGGTGATAATGACTCATTTTTATTTTCAATATGCGATAAAGGTTATGAAAGTATAACAATAAACATAATTAAAGATAGGATTATTTCTTTACTTAAGGATGTACCTTCAGAGGTAAGACTAGTTCAAGAAGACAATACGACTAAATTTTTAAGACCAATGGGCGGAAAAGATAGAATGTATGTTGAAACTGACATGCCAATATTAGAAGTGGATAAGGATATTTTAAAAAATGGAAAAGATTACATTGGAAGAAGCGTAGACTCACTAAAAGCAGAGCTAAACATATCTGATGAGTTTTTGGATCAACTCATTTCATCCAGAAAACTTAATGAAGCAGTGCACTTAAAAAATACAACTGGATTAGATTTTAATGTAATAATCCAGGTTGCAATTGAGGACTGGAAATATATAAAAAGACGATTTGAAAAAGAAATAGACCAAGGAGTGATAGAGGAGATACTAAAAAAGATAAAGGATAAACAGATAACCCGGGAATCAGCAAGGATAATAATGGAAAACATTGCCTTAAAAGATAAAGATGTTGATGAGATAATACAAGAAAAGGGGCTTAGAAAAAAGACAGATAAGGAATTGAAAGAGGAAATTGAAAAATTAATAAAAAATAATAATAGTATTAAGATAGATTCTCTTGTAGTAAATCTAAAAGACAGAATAGGAACCACCTTTGACGCAAAAGAAGCGTATAAAATTGCATCTGAGATTATTAAAAATGAAAAAAATTGAAATTTATAGAAATTTATCAAAACTAGACGATATAGATAATAGCATAACAAAATTAGAACAATACTCAACTGATATAGATTTAACTTATGACTTAATTAACTTTGTAGATTCTGAGATTTCAATTAAGGATAAAAAAGTAGCTGATATAGGATGTGGAAATGGTATACTTGGCATAACCGCTTCACTTTTTGGTGCCGAGTCCGTTGATATGTATGATATTGACAAGAAATCAATAGCAACAGCAGAAAGCAACATATCAAGAATTAAAGTTGTTAATGTCAACGCTATTGAGTCAGATCTTTTTGATATAACTAAAAGATATGATATTGCAATTTCTAATCCACCGTTTGGATTTCAAAGCAATTTTAATATTGAGGCTTTTATAAAAAAATTGAAAAGCATAGCGGATAATATATTTTTTATATACAAAGATAATAAAAATATAGCCCAAATCGCAGAAAAAAATAAACTAGATCTAAAACCAATTGGCAAGCTAAAAATTGGGAAAACAATGAATTTTCACAAAAAAAACAATTATATCTTACCAGTTGTAGTTATTTATAGTGTAAAAAGGGTATGAAAGGCCAAATAAATTTCAGTACATTTGTATTAATAACTGCAATCATAGCGATAGTAATACTTGTAATATTCGACTCTGCTATAAGGAGTTACATAGTAACTAACTTAAGTAATATTGGGAAAACAGTATCTGGATTTAACGGCAATTTGCCTACAGAGTTAACAACAAACTTTACAGCATATAATTGTAGTTCTTACTGCAGCAGTTTTGCAAGCTCGGTATATTCTTGGACAATAAATTACAATGGCCAGAATTATTCTGCTTATCTAAATAGCAGCATAAGTGTAATTTCTGGAAAAGGAAATTATTCATTGGAAGCTTACCCAATATTATCTCCTTACGGGGTACAATGTGCTAACAGTACCTCCGAAAATAAGCCTTATACAACAAAATTGACAGCTGGAAAAAGTTACACTTTAGACTATTCAATTTGTTAAATAAAATTAAAAATTGAGATAATACTCCTATTTATAAAAATTCCAGTTTTTTTAATGGAATACCTACAAAAACTTGTATTATGCTAGATTAAGGCAAACTGCTATTTATAGAAGAAGTATTAGGAGATGAGCTTATAAGGTGGCTTACAGGTGTGAATATACCTCCTTTTAGAAGAAATAATAATACTACAAGTAACGCAAGAGCAATTACTATAATTATAACAATGGTTATACCTAATTCCATCCCTTTTTTGTTAAAAATCATATATTTTTATGTAGTTTGGCGCTTTAATATTTTATTTAATGAACTGAGGAGCAATAAAGCAAAAATAATTTATTTTAGAGATTAACCTCACTATTAAAGATATTAATATATTAGGATACAGGAAATTAAATGAAAATTGTATATAATGGTAATGAAAGAGAATTCAAGGAAGGAGAAAAAGCTATAGATATAGCAAGAGAATTCAAAGCACCAAAGGATATAATTGTAGCAGAGATAAATGGCAGACTTATAGATTTATCCTCTGAAGTAAAAGAGGGAGGGGAGATAAAATTCTTTACTTTTAATGATAAAACTGGCAAGAAAGTATTCTGGCATTCTTCTGCACACATACTTGCAACTGCTGTAAAGAGGTTATATCCTGATGCAATGCTTGGAATAGGCCCAGCAATAGACGAAGGATTTTACTATGATATTTACAACCTTAAAATTGGAGATAATGATCTAGAAAAAATAGAAAAAGAGATGGAGAAGGTGATAAAAGAGAAACTTCCCTTCGAAAGGAAAGATATATCAAAAGAAGAGGCAAGAGAACTGTTAAAAAATAACAAATTCAAGCTGGAGATAATAGAAGGTGTAAATGGCAATTTAAGCATATACAGAAATGGAGAATTTTATGATTTATGTAGGGGGCCACACATACCCTCTACAGGGTATTTGGGAGCTGTAAAATTATTAAAGGTTTCCGGAGCGTATTGGAAAGGAGACAGCAAAAGAGAGGTTATGACAAGAATTTACGGAATCAGTTTTCCTTCTAAGAAAGAATTAGATGATTATTTGCGACTAATAGACGAAAGAAAGGAACATGATCATAAAAAAATTGGAAAAGACCTAGAACTTTTCGAATTTTCAGAACTTTCTCCTGGCTCGCCGTTCTTTACTCCAAAAGGAACAGTAATATATAACGAACTTTTAAAATTTGCCAGAGAGCTGGATAAAAAATACGAGTACAGTGAAATCATAACTCCATTGATTGCAAAAATAGATCTTTGGAAAATAAGCGGCCACTTTGATAAATACAAAGAGAACATGTTTAAGGTTACTCCCTTTGAATCAGATGAAGAATATGGTTTGAAGCCCATGAACTGCCCATTCTCTGCATTACTTTTCAGATCAAAAACAAGAAGTTATAGAGATCTGCCAATGAGACTTGCAGATTATGGATTTCTGCATAGATATGAACTTGAAGGCACATTAGATGGACTTCTAAGGACTAGACTAATGGAACAAAATGATTCCCATGTATACGTTACAGAAGAACAGATAGAAAGTGAGATACTTAGAATGTTTGATATAATGGATGAAACTTACAAACCGTTTAATTTTAAGCCAATTATGAAACTTGCCACAAGGCCTGAAAAGAGAATAGGTGAAGACGCGCTTTGGGACAAGGCAGAAAGCATACTCAAAGACGCCTTGGAAAAAAGAGATTATAAATACGAGATAAAGGAGGGAGATGGCGCATTTTACGGACCTAAAATTGACATTTACGTGCTTGATTTCAGTGGAAAGGTAGAAGATGCTTATGCAGTATCTACTATACAATTGGACTTTAACCTTGCAGTGAGGTTTGACGCAAAGTACATTGGAAATGACAATAAAGAACACTTTCCGATAGTTATACACCGTTCAATAATGGGTACAATAGGGAGATTCATGGGGATAATACTCGAAAACTCAAAGGGAGAACTACCCGTGTGGCTTTCTCCTGTACAGGTTAAATTACTTACTATAACCGAAAGAAACAACAAATATGCAGAAGAAATAATTAAAAAACTGAAAGAGAATGGAATTAGAGCAGAAAGTGATACTGAGAATGGCACGCTTGACTACAGAATAAGAAAGGCTCAGCTTGAAAAAGTTCCTTTTGTGATAGTAATAGGGGATAAAGAAGAAGAAAAGAAAACAATTGCTGTAAGAAATAGAAAGGGAAAAACTAAATATAATGTGGAAATAGATGAATTTGTAAGCGATCTTTTAAATAGTATTAAAAATAAATCAGAGTATGAAGAAAAGTGAACTCAGCCATAAAGAATACAGAAAATTAAAACATAAATTTAACAGAAACAACATTTTTATACCATTAATTGCCACTTCTTTTGTAGTTGTACTGCTTATTTTTATATTGCATGAAATAAATTTTGATATAAGGGAAATAAGCGGGGCATCTGCCTTGATATTTACTTCTTTCGCAAGCAGTGCATTCATTTTATTTTTGATGCCGTATTCAAAAGCTGCAAAGAAAACAAGATTTGTTAAAAGTTACCTTATTGCAGGCTTTTTCGGATACTTTGGATTCTTTCTTTCTAGATTTATAAATTTCTACATTATGGCGGGCGTAATCATCTTTATAGTATCATTTTTACTGTTTGAAACTGATAGTGAGCACCCTCCTGCAATCGGCATAGCAGTGGCCTTTATGATATTTAAAATACCAGTATACGGGATATTAACACTAATAACAGGTATTGTTATTTTAGTTGCAGCTAAATACATAATGCAGAAAGCTAGAATTTTAAGTAGGGCAAGCGAATTCAAAGTTAAATAAACAGTTATTTAATCATTCTTTTGTAAATATTATATAATTCGGTTTTGTATCGGTTTTTATCTCTGCAGTAAGGCCTATTTCTTTTATGATTATGTTTATAGACTCGATAACTGAAGAGTCTAATTCATCTTTGTATAAAATCTTAAGAGATTCACCAGTGTTTGCTTTTTTGGAAAAATCACGGATTGTAAGCATAGTAAAATAGTAGGCAGAGCCGACACTCATAACCGTCTTTACGTAATTTGAATCGCTTATACTGTCAAAAACAGGTAATCTTTGTCATTTTTTAGTTTATCAAATATCTCTACACCATTAATCTTTCCATCTACTATATCAAGAAGATCTAACTTGCCTAATTTTTTCTGAAAAATCTCAATGCACGGTTGGCATACATACACCTTCAATTTGCCGTTCTTTTTTGCCGTATTTAAAACATTAAGCCATTCTGGAAACTCACCTGTGCTCCAAATATCCATTATAATCTTTGAATACTCATTCTCTAAATCAGTTTTTGGAAATTTATTATAGAACTGCGTTGTGACAGCAAGAACTGACGCACCATTGAGTATTATTTCAGTGTTTACATCATTGTTACCTGCACCCATCAACAATGCCTGCATGCTATAAAAAGATTCCACAGAGTATTTAGTAACAAAAATTATTATCTTTTCCATTTCATAATTAACCTCTTTTTATATTTAAATATAGTTATATTACTTGTGACATACTTGCATTAACATATATTTGTAAAGAGTGTTCAAACGCAAATAAATTTAAAGATGTGACAAAGGCATTAAAAATTATAGCAGCAAAAACTAAAGATACGTCAGTTATCTTTCGACTCTTAGTTTAAAACTCCATCATTTTTTATTAGAAACTATTATAGATGAAGAAGCTACCTCTATTTTATTTTTATGGAGATAATCAAGTATTCCTGAGCTTATCTCGCTTTGTGTTTTCTTTCTTTCCCATAGATTTGTTATATATCTTAAATTTATTTTTATGTAATTATCATTGAATGATACAAAAACTCTTGGGTGTATATCCCCTCTAGATATAAAATACTCTTTCTTTAGTTTTTCATAGTCTTTTTCTGCTCCTCTAAGGAATTTTTTTGTTTTTCCTTCTGCTATTTTCTTTATTTCATTAGATATTTTCTTGTAGTCTGATTCAAATAGTATCGGGATAGTTATATTATCCCAGATATACTCAAAGCTCTTTGAAAAGTTTATTACGTCTTCGCTCATTATCTTGTTGTTTGGTATCTCAACTATCCTTCCAGTATAAAGATCACCCTCTACCCAGTCATTTATCTCCATTATTGTTATAAAAAACATACTTATGTCTATAATATCCCCTTCTTCTGTTCCTATTTTTATTCTATCACCAACTTTAACCGGTCTCATGAGAAGAATTATTATCCAGGCAAGAAAACTAGTTAGAGGGTCTCTTAATGAGAATGCTATCCCTGCAGAAAAAAGACCAGCAGACAATGCTACTATGCTGCTATTGTTTACAAATATTGAAATAATTATAACAAAGTCAATAAAAAGAATGATAATTGCTAATATTTTCTTTAGATTGTATCTTTGTTTAATATCGCTTATTCTAGTTATAAACTTTGATATAAGGTAGTAGATAGTATAAGAAACTAAAGTTATTACTAATAATTCAAAAGCTATATGCAGTATATTAAACGGTATGCCCATAGATAGTTCTAAAAGATATTTGATATTTATACATTTATAAGCCAAAATTACGGCAGATTGCTATTATTGAACTAACGTTCGAAACAGAATGAATATCCATCAAAGGCGCAAATATACCGCTCTTTAACAGAAAAAGCTGGATTACCAATCTTCTTCACATTATACACGTTGCTTTAAACTATATTTAAAGACTTAATGGATACAAACTAAAAATCATTCGCTCAGGGAGGGATTCGGACCCTCAAGGGATTGCTCCCATAAGCTCTCCAGGCTTACGCGATGCCAGGTTACGCAACCTGAGCTTAAAGCATTATATATAATTTAGAATAACTTATAAATACCTATCATAAATTATTTAACCTTCAAAATCTTGTTATAATCATGGAAGAATGGTATACTCATCAGCAAGGTAAAGCTGTAAAAGAAGTAAAATTCAATGGCTATGAAGTAAAGTACGTGAAGAAAGAAGAGCACGAAGATTTTCAGCCAAGAAACGAAAAACTACCTGTAAACTTAGACAAGGAACAATTAAAGATAACTAAAAATGGAGAAAAAATAAAGGTAAGAAAAAAGGACAAGCTTGCGATAATAGAAGCAATAAAACAGGACAACATAGATAAGGTTGATGAAATCCTTAAAACATTGAAAAGCTAAGGTTTTATTTTTATTTATCTAACTCTGAAATTAACTCCTTGACCTTTTCGTAAATATCTTCTATTATTTTTACTTTCTCTTCAGCAGAACGTCCTTCCAATTCGGGTATATACCAGTGCTCTGCCTTTTCTATGTAGGTTTTTGGTATAAGTATGCAGTCTTTAGGATCACAGACAATTATTATTCTATCTGCATTTTTTAACAAATCATTATTTGGAGGCTTTGGGAACTGACCACTCATATCTACTCCGAACCGCTCCTTCATTAATTTTATATCTAAATCGTTTATTCCCTTACCAACTAAACTACCCGCCACACTTATGGCTTTGTGCTTCTTAGTAAGGTTATTAAAGAAGGCCTCTGCTATCTGACTTCTACCATTATTGTATTTACAAATAAAAAGAACAAACGACATTTAGATGATTTATTACTGCTTCATTATTCCAGCTATTTCAGTTGATGCTTTAGAAGATTCTAAAAGAATCAGACCATAATTCGTGTTAGGGTCAATCATTATTGTAAGTATTGCATCTTCGCCAGCTTGTACAGCAACAACTCTTATGTCTTTAGATTCTGCTACAACCCTCTCCAAAGTATTTTTCGCACCCAATGACTTAATAGCAGTTTCTGCTGAGCCCACCATAGAAGCTAACATTGCTGCAAATGTATTAGGGTCTACATCTTCAGGCATTAAAGATACCATAGGTAAACCATTAGAGGATATTACAGCCGACGCTTTGATTCCGCCAACTGTGCTTAATCTCTGTAAAACGCTTTTTAACTGTTCTGATTTTGTAGCCATATTTAATTTATAAATTCTTTATTTAAATAATTATGTTAACTGCTTAAATAACGCAGATAACGCTTCGTTTATTCCCTCCGATTTTAGTTTAGTAGGTTCATTTGGATCAACTTTTGATAAGTCCTCTGCTACTGTTGATATAAGTGTTATTGCAGAGTCCAAGTGAAGTTTTTCTCTTATTTCATCTGATTTAAGTGCACCTTTAAGATCTGCTTTATTGGCTATTACTACAACAGGCAGGCCATAAGTCTCTGTTTTCCTTAGCATTTCAACTGCCCTTGGGAACTGCTCTGGCTTTGTTGAGTCTACTATAAGAAATACGCCTATAGCTTCCTCTCCGAGCATCTTAAGTAATGGATCGAATCTTTCCTGTCCAGGAGTTCCGAATAAATCCGCACGATACCCTCTGAAGTCTACACTTCCATGGTCAAGGGCTATAGTCCCACCAAGTTTATCAACGCTTACAGCATCCTTAGAAGCGCTGTGTATAAATGAACTTTTTCCTGCATCTGTAGGCCCGGTAACTAAAATCTTAGGGAAATAGACTTTTATTCCTCCAGGTTTAATTGCCTTGAAAAGAACCGATGCCAGAGCAGGAGTTCCTTCAATCCAATCACACTTCAAAACAGCAAAGTATTGACCGAATATCACTCTTTTTTCGATTCCTTTAACTTCGATAGTAGAATTAACATTTGAAAGCAGTTTATCTACATTCTCTTTTTCATATCCCCAATCAGTAAAAAGAAGAACCGCTGCAGAATTATTGCTGATTACTGCCTTTTTTATTTCATCCATAAAGGATATTGCGAATGAAAAATCGAAGAAGTCTGCAAGCAATGAAAATGAGTCTATTACTATCAGCCCATATCCATGGTTAAGGGCTTCAAGCACCTTTGACTTTACTTCTTCTTTGTCATAAGGATTGTCTATAACTTTTATGTGATCCGTTTCATTGGATTTTATACCAGTTATGCCGCTGTATGCATCTAATATGAAAAGATTATCATTTGCAGGAAAATCATAGTCTTTCATGTCTGTTAAATAAGACTGTGGAGAAGTTCTGTTAAGGAATACCAATACTTTTACTCCTGAATTTATGTTCTTGTGGATTATTTGATAACCGAATACCTCATTACCAACAGAGGGTGAGGCTGAGATTAACACCATTTTCTTTTCAGGTATACCTTTAAGTTGCTCATCCAATTTGGCTATACCAAAGTAAGGATCTATATCCTCTTCCGTACCATCCAATCCTTTATATTCCACCATATAACAATATAGAAATAATTACTTTTAAATATATCATTCAAGCTCTTTGAATTCAAGTACCTCCTTACTTACTCCTGATATCTTAAAATATCTCTTACCATTATCAAGCTTTAAGTCTATTACAGCATCTGAAAGATTTTTTATAGTCTCTATAATATCTGGAGTATGCATCGCAGTATCCACCGAAAACAATGTAGTTATCCCTGCTAATTTTGCTTTACCGCATATAAATTGTAGGAATCTATAAACAGTCACTGGATTGTTATACATAAGAAGATTTGATAGATTATCAAATATGTTTATAACCGGTTTTGCATCTTTTATAAAATCGCCATTAACAGTAGACAATGAAACTGACAACCCTGTCAAATCTAGTGGGCCGTTAAGTATCTTCGCATAGGAGTTATCGGTAGCACTTGGAGAATTAGTTCTACTAAAATCATCTAGTATTTTAAAGCTATTGCCTAAATAGGGATTTATGTTTATGCCTCTTGAATTAAATTCACTTATTAAATCAGAATAGGATTTTGAAGTTAAAGTATAAACAATCGCAATTTTAGCTGAAAGGGCTGATTGAACAAGTTTATATATGAACTGCTCCTTGCCAGATTCTTTATCCCCAAATAATGAATAAACTTTCCTGTAATCTAAACCCCCTGTAAGTCCATCAAATGATTTAAATCCTGTTTGTATTGCTTCCATTTATACTAACCTCACTTTTTTAGATTTTATACCCATAGGTGAACCGTCAATTTTCATCAATACATCGACAGTTAACTGGTCATCCTGTTTTGAAAAGTTTATCTCTTCGGTTAAAGATTCGTTTGCGGGCATATTCATGAATGGGAACAAATAATTTGATAGGCTCTTAAAAAGCTCTTTTTTACCGTTCTTTTTAAGCATTATAGATACGTTATCACTCATATCTTGTGTTTCAACTAGTTTAAAGTAATCTGTGTCTATTATTATATCCGTTATACTATCATGTGGTAAGCCTTTTAAATCTTCAATTATGGGGTCTATATTTTCATCAGGCCCAAACTGCTTTGAAACAGATTTCTGTTGATTGCTTTCCATAAAATCGACAGTGAGCTTCACTGATTTTACAAGGAAAAGCCTCATCAGAATATTGTATATTTTGTAAATTTTTATGTTTAAAGGGTGCTGTGCCTTGAGTTTGATTACTCCTTCTTTGTATTCTAAGGTTATAAGTGCCTTTTTATAGGCTATTAAGCCGCTTATCTTTGAAAGAGGTGCATTCTCATCATAAAAGCTCTTTAATTCGTTTACTGCATCAAAAATATCAATTTCCATGTTATATAATACATCTTAAAGAATTTAAAATTGACATTTTAACCTGCGCATGCTCCTGTAGGTGAACTTGCAGGATCATAAAGTATTTTTTCATCCGGAGAAATAGATAAAGGGCCGCCAGAAACTGATTCGATTACTGCAACATATCCCGCACAGCCTGTGCTTTGATTAAACCAAAATGAGATATTTTTTCCAGTTTGCATAGCTACGTAATTTCCCTGCAAGTCCTTAGTGTTTACCCAATTAACGTATTGCTCATTAGTCATAACTATAAAGTAGGTGGTTGCTGATGCATTATAAACCATATGCACCTTAAAAGTATCTGGGATTGTTAAAAAAGAATACGAATTGAAAGATAAGGAAGTAGGCTCATTCCAAACAGTTATTAGAGGATCGCCATCCAAGAAAGAGAAAGGCAACGCAGATACATTTTGATTATGTATGGCCAGAGTAGAATTTGGGTAATAAGACAAAATTGACCTGTTTATTATTATATTGATACCTTGGTTAGGCAGACAGAATGGACCGGAACTGTTTACTGCCAAAGTCTCATTTGAAAAATAGCAGGAATTGAAAAGTACGACATGCATTTTAAATGCATACAATATTGCTGCTAGGATTACTATCAAAAGAACAGCCATCAGCACATTTGTTACAATAGATCTTTTCTTCATTTACTAAAAACAAACTAAGTAAATAAAAAGCTTTGTTTAGACTTAAGAAACGTAGCCAGCGGCAACGCAGTTACTATAACCCATAGTAGTTCCATTCGACAAAGATATAGTAGTAGAATTAGTTCCGGGAGCGTCTGCTAAATCAGAGTAACAATGATAAGTACCTGAACCTGAAGGATTAGCCACTACCTGAGAACACCACTCCTGAAAACCGAGGCTTGCTGGAGTTACAGTAGAATAAGTTGAACATGTAGAAGAAAATGCTGATAAAGTAGAGCTTGAAGGAGATGCTGCACCTAAGCCCTTGAACCCTCCTAATACAAAAGTAATCAAAAGAACCAGTATAAGCAAACCTACTGCGATAAGTATTATTGTATTAATAGGTAAACCCTGTGCTTTTCTATTTGAAATCATATTTACATACTAAAATTGATACTATTTAAATATTTACTTTTATTGAGAAAATTGGAAAAAAACAATACTTATGACCAAAATTAAAGATTTATTAATACAAATATCCATAAAATAAAGTCATATGTATTTAAGTAGACTTGTTATAGACGCAGTAAAGCCAATAGGAGAATATACTATAATAGACCTTGCTAATGATATCTCAAAATACGTAAAAAATGGGGATGTTTTCATAAAAGTAGTAGAAGTAGACATACATACTGAAGGATTAAAGGTGGTTATTGAGGGCTCAAAAATAAACTTTGACGGCATACAAAAGGCCTTAAAAGATAGAGGTACAGTTATAAACAGTTTAGATGAAGCCACAGTAAGTTCTAATGGAAAGAGCAAAAAGTAGATACGCAATATTAGGTTTAAGCGACGGTCTTTTTCTGGGTTTAGGTATATCTTTAGGAATTTCCATATTCCATAGCTATCAATTAACTTTTACATCAATTCTCTTAGTAGGAATAAGCGGTTCTTTATCTAATTTCTTTTCAACATATAACGCTGAGAATTTTATGTTAGGGCAACAGTTAAAGGAGTATAAACAAGTACTGTTTGCAAAGGAGTATAACCCTAAAAAGATGACAAAACTCAAAAAAGCTAAAAACATTACCTATGCAGAGGTTAGCTTTGTATCGACATTAATAGGCAGCGCTATAGTGCTTTTCCCTTACCTACTTTATTACGCAATAAACGCAAAGGAGGATATTACGACAAGCATTATTTCACTGCTGTTAAGCTTATTTGTGCTAGCAATTATAGGAAGTTATTCCCAAGAAGAAAAATTCAAAAAGATAAAAGAAGGGCTAAAAACCGCAGGTATTGGCCTGCTTATAGCAGCTATAAGCGCTTTATTAGGGATACTAATAAATATATTTATTTAGACTTTGCAAGGTCTGCCATCTTAGAGTTGAAGTCTAATCCTTTCGAAAGTATATCTTGTGCTTTTTCCCCGGTTATGTCCAATTT
Source organism: Nanobdellota archaeon (assembly GCA_021851145.1). Lineage (GTDB taxonomy): Archaea > Nanobdellota > Nanobdellia > Parvarchaeales > Parvarchaeaceae > Parvarchaeum. The sequence continues at coordinate 5,840 of JAJZJK010000001.1, read as the reverse complement.
TTCGCCGTGAAATAGCCTTTTTCCTAGCGTAAATATCTCATTAAAATCGTCTATCTGCTTCTTTTTTATAAGCCCCCTCCCTTCAAGTTTCAAAAGCATTTCTGGGATTACTTCTGGTGAGGGAGGCACATCCCCTTGCCGCATTATAGCCGATTGCGCAGAATTTACAACGGCCCAATACATGTCGGTTATTACAGAAGCAAGTTTAAGTCTCGCAGAATTTGAATATAACTCGCTTCTTGTTAATGAGGCGTAAATAGATTCCTCCGTCGGTTTTATCTCCCCCATATTGAGGAGTGCCTGTAATGGTTCAAAATAGCCAGTATCTATCAGTGGAACGCCATATTTAAGAACGTTTATAGAAACTGGATCTGCAGCGATTACTCCACGCCAAAAGGCAGTTAAAGTTACGAAATTCATGTGCAATTTTACTTGGCTTTCTTTCACTAATTTGTCAACGTCTGAGAATATGAGAGATTGCACATTTTCATCAAGTTTATTCAAAACATCATCCATTACAATCATTATATCTACATCGCTGTCCTCAGTTTCCTTGCCTTTACTGTAAGACCCGAACAAAACAATTGTTTTCATTACTTTCGGGTATTTTTCGAATATTTCTTTTGCAAATTTATATGCTGCATCGTAACCCCTTAACTCCAAATGTCCTTTTTCATTATTCTCTTCCATCATATCATTTGTGCTCCAGGAAATCTCGAATTCCCTCTATCATTCATATAACCCCCGCCTATAACTGGGAATAACTCGCCGAATCCACTATAAGAAAAGAAATCATCCTTTGCCCCAATATCAGTATATGACGAGAAATCTCCTATTATGGAAGAGTAAGGCTGGGCGAAGTAAGCTGGCATTGATACATAGGGCAGATTACCGTATAATGGGGCACCCATATACTGCAATGATTGAACAGTTCCGCTTTCAAGTCCTCCTAAACCTCCAAAAACCTCCATTATTGCAGGAACATCCAGGCCCTTGTCCATCATAGCATCATAAACCTCTTTTATTGGCGCGTTACCCTGTCCCAAAGGAAGATGACTGTCTCTGTTACCCATATTATCATTTAAGTGGTACCTTTTTAAATAATCTCCTGCCGACTTTGCCATCTCTACTATGTCTCTATCTGAATAAGGCTGCCCTGTCTGAGGGTTTATGTATGATTTAAAGACGTTTATGTGTCCTATATCTAGATTTATACCGATTAAGTTGCTGCTTATGCGCTCCGCTTCTCTAAGTGACAAATGCTTTTTTTCTTGAAGTTCCTTTGTAAACTCCTCCCTAGCTATCCTTACAGCTGCAGCAGTATCTTTAGGATTACTTAACGACATTTCTGGTGACATAGGATTTTCAACAAGTATCATGGGCTTTGATTCTGTATTGTTATATGAGAACATGGCAGCTTTTACTATTCCTTTGGCTGCAATTTCTGGAGCTTTTTCATCATAAGGAACAAACCTGCTGTTAATATTTTTCTCGTCTATATCAAGCTCTGCGTATTTTTCATTTAAGGTCTTAATCATTTTCTCTATATTTCCAAGTTCCCTCTGTGTATTCTCCAATTCTAATTTGTCTGATCTTGCTTTTGCGGCGCTTAATCTAGACATATAATCAACTTTCTGATATTCAAGGTTTCTTAAACTAAGGTTTAAATTTGCTCTTTCCTGATTAAATTGCTGCATATTCTTTTCTTTTAAGAATTCAAAAGACCCTTCAGGGTTTAATACAACCTTACCTTCATCTGATATATAACCCAGCCTTTTATTATTTCTGTCTCCTGCTAACAGTTTTTTGTAAAGCTCTTCACCATATATCGATTTGAATTTTTGTTCAGCAACTGATTTTATGTCTCCAGAACCATTCATGCTATCCTTATCTATCCCCAAATCAATTTCCTGGCTCTGTGTCTGCAGGATTTTATCCTCTTTTTGATCATAGATAGTATAAACTAGGCTTTTGTCTGGATCAGAGAAATTGTCTGAGGAGGCATGAAATATTACAGGCATGTTACTCCTGCCCATCTTTTTACTTATATCATCAGCAAACTGCAAAGCAGTACCTATTTCTCTCTCAACTAAGTGCTCATATCCTTCTTCTTTCTTTCCAGATTGGGGGTTAATCCCTGAAAAATTCAGGGCCCATGGGGCATGCACGCTTAAATCAACATCATTTGTCTTTGCAAGATTGGCTATTGCCTCTCTTTCCGTTTTACCTATAGTATCTGCAGCATTCCCTTGTTCTCCACCTAACCCGTAAACACTTGCGATATCAACCTCAACCATCCTAGCACCGCTTCTAAGAACTTTAGAGAACTCTTCTAGTTGGTTTCTCTCACCTATAGAAACTCCAAATTTAACCTTGTTAAAAGGGTCGTTAAACTTGCTGTTTAACACGTAGTCTGTCATAGATTAGTATGGATGGTTATAAGATAAATGCTTTTTTGTTGCTTTTTTACAAATCAGCTTACATTGTAAACATATTTTGAAATTATTGCCGCTAAAGCATCCGTATTGTTATTTCCTACAATTAGATAACTACCATCCTTTAGCTTTATTATGACATCAGTACCGTTTTCTGATGCAACATATGCTTTCGCATTATTACTAAGTAAAAAACTGCCTGCATTTATGTTTCCAATGCTTGTGCCATCAGTTCTTAAAGATAGAGTAAGATTACCTGTTGCTATATTGCCGAGATATGCGGATTCGATTTCATTGGAGGTTACATTTATGCTCCCGCCATCAATGCTAGAACCCACCACAGATATGTAACCATTTCCTATTTTGACAGTATAAGGTTCTATTAACAGCAAAAACAGAACTACCCCTACAATAATAATAACTGCACCTACTCCTATTGTAATATAAACAGTATTTTTTATTCCTTTTGTGTTTTCATTCTTTTTCTTGGCAAAAACCCCTAGGAAGATAACAATTATTCCTATTATTACAGGTAAGAGAAGTATAAAATTGAAGTTACCCTCTGAAATTACAAAGCTGTATACCATGGCTTACCTCCTCTGACCCGCCTTTGCCGTTTTTGGGCCTACTGCTATTATAAGATATGTAAGGTATCCGAATACCCATACAACAGCAATTGCAATCAAAACGAAATGAAGATACAAAGGTTGTATGAAAGTAAAGAAAGAAACGGCCCCTGCAAATACAAGTATAAAGGTAGGCAAAAGCATAGTAACCCAGATCTTTGCTCCAATCCCTAGTTCCGAGCTGTCGCCATATGTTTTTAATGATTTATCAGGGCCTTTATTCGTCAAATCAAACTTTTGCAGTGTTCTGCACTTTGGGCATCTAAATATTCTTTTGTTCCCAAGCCTTATTGAATGGTAGGAAACCCCGGGGATATATTCATAATTAAACCTGTAATTACACTTGTAGCATTCACAAACTGCAGTTACCATAAATTTTAACAGTTACAGAGTAATAATTATTATATATAAATATTCCTGTTAATCCCCAAACAATCTAACATGTTCTTTCATCATGCACCGGTTAAATATTACTGTTATACCTTTGCTTTCTGCAAGTTTTCTTGCTTCTTCGTTTGATATCCCTTCTTGCATCCATATCACTTTAGGATTTTTGCTTATTGCTGCTTTAACAACCGGCAAAACTTTATCTGAGGGTCTAAATATATCCACTATCTCAACTGTTCCAGGAACCTCTTCAATAGAGGGATAAGACTTTTTATTTAATATTGAATCAGCATTTGGATTTACAGGAGTTACATCATATCCTTTGTTTATTAAATATTCTGGGATTTCATGACTTTCCTTCCCTTCTTCTCTTGACATGCCAACAACTGCTACTTTTTTGTAGTTTGAAAGTATCTCTTTTATTTCATCATCAGTATGCTTATCTTTTGGTATCTTAAGAATATTTTCATGTTCTTCAATTGAACATTCCGGATCGCTGTTTTCCATTAATTGTTAATAGCAGCATAAATATAAAAGTTTTCAACTCGTTTATAAATATATTAAGGCATAAAGGTATTTATTTATACGGATATGATGTCAAGAAAATGAGAGTTGCTGTAATAAAAGAAACAGAATGTGAAGCGCCAGATAACTGTAATTACATTTGTGCAGAGGTTTGCCCAAGAGTTAGGCAAGGCGCAAAGGAAACTGTATACGCCAGAGAGAATGGAAAGGCTGCAATAACTGAAAGCCTTTGTATATCCTGCGGTATATGTGTAAAGAGATGCCCTTTTGATGCGATAAGAATAATAAATTTGCCAGATGAGATGGCGAAGGATATAACATTCCAGTATGGGATAAACACTTTTAGAACTTTCAATATAGCAACCCCTATAGAAAACAAAGTGGTTGGTTTGATAGGCCGGAATGGTATTGGAAAAACCACAAATATAAAACTTATCTCAAATGAGCTTATTCCAAATTTTGGTGATTTTAAAAAAGAACCTTCATATGAAGAGGTAATAAAAGCATTCAGAGGGAAGGATATCCAACCTTACCTTACAAAACTTTACAGTAATAACCTAAGAATAGCGAAGAAAAACCAGTCCTTTTACCAGTCAGGAAAGGTAAAGGATCTCGTGAAAACTAACCGCTTTAATTTAGTATCCGAAGACATTTTGGATAGAGATGCTGAAACGTTATCCGGAGGAGAGTCTCAGATAGTTGAAATAGCAAAAACATTGGATGAGAAAGCAGATGTCTACATATTTGATGAACCTATGAACTACTTAGACATAAATGCTAGAATAAATGTCGCTACAAAAATCAAGGAAGCCCTTGAGAATAAGACCGTTGTGGTAGTAGAACATGATTTAGTAATGCTGGACTATCTTACAGAGTACATACAAGTTTTATATGGATCAGAATCAAACTATGGTATAGCTTCTCATATTATGCCGTCCAGAAACGGCATAAATACCTATTTAGATGGGTACCTTCAGACTGAAAATGTAAGGTTTAGGGATTATAGCATAAAAATTAAGAAGACTTTACCTCCTGTTACAAATGAACAGTTTATTTCATGGCCGGAATTTATCGTTAAGCTTGATAACTTTAGTTTAGATACCAAAGGAGGGCAACTTTATCGGGGGGATATTATAGGGATTATAGGCGAAAATGGAATCGGTAAAAGCACTTTTATAAAGGCGCTTGCAGGAGTTATTGAAACAAATATTGGCAAATTAGACCTAGGTATAAAAATTTCGTATAAACCACAATTTTTAAAACCTTTTGACATGATTGTAAAAGATGCATTATTAAACACAAATCCTCAGTATGAAAGCGATATGGGCATTTTATCTGCTATAAACAAATTAGGGATAAATAAGATAATGACAAAAAACGTAAATACACTTTCGGGCGGTGAATTACAAAAACTGGCTATAGTTACAACGCTGATTAAACCCGCTGATATCTACCTTATAGATGAACCTTCTGCAAATTTAGATATAGAAGACAGGTTAGAATGTATGAACATAATATCCTCCTTTATTTCATCAAGAAAGAAATGCGCTATAATAGTTGACCATGACCTTGCATTTCTTGATTCAACATGTCCAAAAAGCATATTATTCAGCGGTAAAAAGGGGGTTAAGGGTATGACAGACCAGATAGAAAGCACTGGCAAGGCAATAAATAACTTCCTTAAAAGCATAGATGTGACTATAAGAAGGGATAAAGACAGTGGAAGGCCAAGAATTAATCAGAAAGGAAGCAGACTGGATTTGGAGCAAAAGGCTTCAAATGTTTATTTCGCAGAATAACCACAAATGAGTTAATAATTAAGTCAATTAGATAATATTTACGTAATACAAAACTGTTCTTTTTATGT
>JAJZJK010000012.1 GCA_021851145.1 Nanobdellota archaeon | reverse complement strand
ATATACAAAGTATTAAACGCTTTGAATTAAGAATTAGCCTGAGATATCTTTTCTTTTATCTTATCTATAACATTCTGAACGTTTTCCTGACCGCCCAATGATGCCAGAGCAGTGGTTGAAAGACCTGCCATCCCTCCTAACATACTGCCTGCATTCTGCATAAACTGCATTGGAAGAACTATTTTAGAAGAACTTGATTCCCCTATCTGTTTCAAAGCCTGAAGGTAGAGATAAACCATGGACCTGTCATCAAGAGATTTGCTACCTTCTCCAATCGCTTCCATAACTATTTTCTGTGCTTCAGCTTTAAATCTCTGGGCCTGCAACAAGTTAGCTGCAATTTCAGGCTGCTGCATTGCCTGTATAACCTCATTTGAAGGAGAAACTGACCTAACTTGAACAGAAGGCACATCTATGCCCCACTTCCAAGTCATATGCCTTATTGCATCTGCAAGTATATCGTTTAACCTGTCTAAGCTGCCAAAAACCTGCCTCATTGTCAAAGAGGCTATAGCATTTCTTATCGCAGACTGAACCAGATTTGATAAACCTTGGCCATAGTTATCTATCTGCAGGGTTGCCTTCTCTGGATCCACAATCTGATAATATATAGTACCGTCTAATGAGATCTTTAGGTCATCTGATGTAAATATGTCTGATGAAGAAATTTCCATCATCTTAACCCTTACATCTACCTTTTTATATTCTTCCTCAAAGAACGGCACCACTACTGCCCAGCCCGGGCCAGCTATACGATTAAACTTTCCTAGCCTGAATATTATACCTCTTTCAAATTGGCTGTATTTTTTTACAAACGTAATGAAGAAAATTACTGCTAGAAGGATTATAAAAATAATGATAAACGCATAGAATAGACTTGGAACGAATATACCCAGAAAGAAAAGCACAATTAATGCAAGTATACCAATTACGAAAACCCAAAATTCCCCTGGACTCATATTATTTATAAGGAGAGTTTTAATTTATAACCATTCCTTTTTAAAATACAGCTAAATCTAAAGTCATTCTTGTTTCTATTTTAGAATATTTCAGTATTCCCCTATTGCTAATTTCTGTAGAACTGCCTATATAAGGGTTAAATTTTGGTAGGACTAGAGCATTTTTTAATTGAGATAAAGGATAATCCTTTTTTGGTAGCTTTATTTTAAGCATTAAAAAGCAGTCCTCTTTGTATTTTACTCCATTTGAATCCATAAAAGTAAATGAGGGGTGTATATGGCTCATACAGATTGTGTTTACGTTGTTAATAAGCTCTTTTGAAGGAATCGTATGCCCGTGCATAAACCCTATTTTATTGTAAATAAACTCGGTTTTAACCAGGATATTTTTAAATCTGCCAGTTATTTTCTCTATCCCGCCGTCGTGATTCCCTTTTGTCAGTACTACTTCATCAAAATTATCAGACAACTTAGAAAAGAACTTTATTAGTGCACCCCCCTCTTTTGGTTTTATTTGTGTATAATCTTTACGTATATCCCCCAGCAAAATAAGTTTTTTTGAATTTAATGCTGTTAATTTATCAGTTATTTCATCGGTTTTTTCCCATATGTTATAACCATTGTTATTTATTTCCTCCTCAAAACCAAGGTGGACATCACCAACTACGGCATAATCTTCGATAAAAACTGCCCTTGAACCTTTCTTAAACCTAAAAGCAAAGTCTTCTATGTCCATATAAATCAATAATTCACTGAAATTTATATTAATTGATCTGATGTTTATTACTTCCTCCTTAAAAGCCAATAAGAATTTTTAATAATCTTACAGATTATGCAAATATCACGCCCGCAAAAAGAGACAGCGTAAGTATAATAAGAATAGTTTCTTTTATTCTTTGTTCGGTTTTTATTTTTACTTTGTTTTTGTTCTTGATTATCTTGTCAACAACATGCATTTCTGATAATATATTAAAGTAATAAAATGTAGAAACTAGAAGAGCGAAAAAAGTAAGTATAACAAGTGCAAAGTACCCGCTGCTAAACAACGCATAGAATATTAATAGCTTACCGAAAAATCCTATTGTTGGCGGAAACCCTGCAAGGGACAATATGCCTATAAAAAAAGTTATTGCGCCTATCCTTGAAACTTGTGTAATTGAACCACCTTGTTTTTTGTATATTATCTTTTTGTTCTCAAACATGTCATATGCAAGAAACACTATCGCATCTGCTACTGCAAATGCAAATATATAGAATACCGCTGCATTTATTCCTCTTGTTGTTAGAACTGCTATGCTTATGAATGCAAATCCTGCCTGGGATATACTGGAGTATGCAAGTATCCTTTTTATCCTGTCTTGTACAGATGCAAGGAATGCACTTAAAAATATAGTTATAAGAGCTATTGAAAGGAAAAGCACTGTCACAAATGTTGAAGAGACCGGCAATGCAAAGAAGAATATTCTTATCATTGCAATTAAACCTGCCGCTTTGGATACAGATGAAATAAAAGCAGTAACGGAGCTTTTTGATGCTTCATATGTGTCCGGGGCCCACATATGGAACGGAACCAACGTTGACTTGAAACCCAAGCCTGCTATTACTATTGCAACGCCTGCAATAAATGGAAGGTAGGATATTACATGTAATGAGGAGAAAGATAATGTGCCTGCGCCTGCATAAATAAGTGATATTCCAAATATTAAAATAACCATGGATATTATCCCAGTTGAAAGATATTTTACGGCACCTTCTAACGCATTCCCAGATTTGTACATATAAACTAAGGCGTATGAGGCTATGGACAATAACTCAATTGACAAAAATAAAGAGATTAAATTGCTTGAAAGCACTACTAGCGTTGAACCAAGAACTGCAGACAGATATGCTATATCCAATGCAACGCTATGATCATTCTTGTCTGCAATTATGAATAGGTAGACAAAAAATGAGATAAACAACATAAAACCTGTTACAAACTGAGAGTAAGAAACCTCTGAAAATAAACTTATATTCATGTTACCATACAAAACATCAAAAACTAATGCCAACCCTAAAATAACAGCAGTGATATAATGAAGAAATGTTTTCTTGTCACTTTTTGCACTATGCCTTAAAAAATCAATAAGTATAATTGCTAGTATTCCCGCGAATAAAAGGTATTGTGGATTTAGGTATCCCATTTTAAAGTCCTCCAAGCGTATTTATTAATAATGAAGGGAATAGACCTATTAAAAGTATAAAAAATGACAAGAAACCCATCGTTATTACCTCTATTCTTGACATATCTTTCAAACTTGAAAAAGACTTTTTTAATTGCCCAAATAAAGACTGCTTTATAACCCTTAAATAATAATTAGTGGATAACATTATCCCAAATATAGCAATAAGCGATATCCCTGCAACACTATAAGACCCTATAAATATCAAAAGTTCTCCAGGGAAATTAGACAAGCCAGGTATACCTAAACTTGCGAATACTCCAAAAAATAAGAAAAAGGAGAGTATTGGCATCTTTGACATAATTCCCCCCATGCTTGCAGTATCATTTGTGCCTGTCCTTTGTAGCAATATGTAAGAGATGCCAAACAGCAATGTTATTATGAAAGCATGACTTACCATCAATAAAACAGACCCTGCAACTGCAATATTAACTCCTGAGGAGATTCCAATAAAAACCAAAGCCATATAAAACATACTTGAATAAGAAAGAAGCTTTTTTAAGTCCTTCTGGCCAGAAGCAGTAAATGCAATGTAGACCGCAGTGAAAACCCCCAAAGCAATTAACGGCAAGCGGAAAGTTATAAGTAGATTTCTAAAAAGACCAAAACCAAATAATATAAATGCAAAACCTCCTAGTTTTGAAAGCATACTTGAAAGGAACATTGTTCCGGAAGAAGGCGAGTAATAATATGAATCTAAAAGCCACCCGTGCAATGGAAATATTGGCATTTTTATCATAACTGTTATAAGCAGTAGGAAAAATGCAATGTACTCAATATAAGAGGGCAAAAGAGACATTTTTGATGCTATTACAGATAAATTGAAGCTGCCTGTGTAGATAAAAAGAAGTATAAAAACTGCAAGTAATGTAAGACTGCCGAATTGAGTGAATACTAAAAATTTCATTGCAGCTTTCTTTCCCTTTTCCCTGTCACCCCATAATCCAGTAATAAAGAAAAGAGACAGAACTGCAACTTCCCAAAAAATAAAGAACACTAAAAGGTTAGAGGATACAAAAACCGATATAACCGATAAGTACACAAGAAGATAAAAGATATAGAAAATATTTTTGCTTTCTTTTATTTCCTTCGCTGCAAATAAAAGTATGGCGATAGGCACAACTGTTGCAAGAAGAAGGAAAGGAATTGTTATAAAATTCTCCTGCAAAGAGAATACAAAGCCTATGCTTGAGTTTATATTTACACTAAAATTTCCAAAGCCAAAAATTAAACCCAACCCGAACAAAACAGCATTTACCGCCATAACTGAAAATACAATTAATTCTGGGGAGATGGATTTTTCATAAAATCTCCTTAGCATAATAAGTAGTATACCTAATGCTGGCACAATCAAGAGTAATATTAAATTTACCATATGAAAATCAATGCAACTAATATAATGGCAGTCAAGCCTATAATAACTGCTGTTATATATCTGAATGCATCTCCGTTTTCAACTTCCCTTGTCTTAGACGATAGTATAAACGTTGATTCTGCGGCTCTGGACATTACATTTGAGAACATATAATCAAACCTACTGAAATAAAATCCTAAATCAGAAATTGCATTCCCTATAGCAATTATAAATCTTTCATACCTGTAGTTTGCAAGCCTAGACCCTATCTGGCTCATTTTAGATTCAAAGGACTGACCTTTCCTTAGATAAAAAAATTCATATGAAACTAAAACTCCCAACAAAGCCGAAGCAAGCGCTATAAAAGAGAATACATCAAATGAATACGCAATATTTATTATATCATTGAAAAAGAATAAGAAAACTCCCCCTATAGTAGATATAATTGAGAGAAGTATTATTGGAAATAAAAGGTTAAATTCCTTTTTCATGCCTTTATTTGCCTTTCCTTTAAATATAACAAAAAATGCTCTAAAAGAAAAAAGTGCAGTTAGGAATGCTACAATAACGAAGGCCATATTCTCAAATATGTTGAAGTTATATGTAAGCGCAGAGTGAGCAAAAAAGCTCATGAAAGGAGGTATAGCAGATATCGAAGCAAAACCGATAAATGCAGGTATGGTAAGCCAGGTTCCTCTTAATTTCTTTTTACTAAGTTCATACACATCATATGTTCCAAAGGAAAGTGCAAGTGCCCCGCTTATGAAGAAAAGCATAGACTTGAAAACCGCGTGAGTAAAAAGGTAAAATATAGCTCCGCCCGCATTCAAAGTGCCTATGGCCATGAACATGAATGCAAGGCTTTCTATTGTTGAATAAGCAAGTATCTTTTTGAGATGCCTTTCTCTAAGGCCAAGTAATGCGCCTATAAACGCAGTAATAAACCCAAAAATAACTATTAGGTTCTGAAGCCCTGCTGCAGAAATAAGCGGAAGCAGTCTTACGAGCAAATAAGCACCAGCTGCAACCATTGTGGCAGAATGAAGAAGGGAACTTACAGGAGTAGGGCCTTCCATTGCATCTATCAACCAAGTATAAAATGGGAACTGGGCGGCCTTTGAAAGCGCTGCGATTGTAAACAGCGACCCAGCTAATATTATTACACTCATAGGAAGGGAGTAAATAGATGATAAGAGTGTTGATATTGAGAAGGTCTTAAGTGAAGAGAATATGATTATTATGGCAGCAAGAAATGAGAGATCTCCTATTCTGGTTATTATAAGTGCTTTTTTGCTTGAAACAGCTGGCCCTTCCCTGTCATACCAAAAGCCTATAAGAAGATAAGAGGTTATACCTACAAATTCCCAAAAGATAAAAAATAGAAGCAGGCTGTTTGATAACACTAAACCCAACATAGAAAAGATAAAAAAAGACATCTCGGAATAAAAACGAGCCTGCCTTTCCTTTTTCATATAAGCGCCTGCGAAAAATAGGACCATTATTGATATAAACGAAACAAGCAATGCCATAAAAATTGTAAGATTATTGCCAATAAGCGACAAAGAGAAAGATAAGCCATTAAATGAGAACCAGTTATAGCTTTCTATTATACTTTTATTAAAATATGAAATAAAGAAGAAAGTTGAAATTAAAAAAGACACAATAGTTGCAGACAAAGCAACTAACCAGTTGAGCCTCTTCCTTTCCTTTAACATTGGAATTATAATTGCAGAAAGAAGCATTGGAATAAGGATTAGATACAACATATTAACCTTTATACCTCCCTAGCTTGGATATTGAAAGTGAACCCGTTCTCCTTGAGAAGATTACCATTAAAGCAATAAAAACCACTGTTTCGAATACTATCATGATTAGAGTTATCAATGCATAACTTATGCCATTCAATGCTGAGTAGAAGTTGGCAGCCGATACAAAGTTTATTATTGCTGCATTAACTATTATTTCTGAAGAGATTATTATGGAGATCCCCTCTCTTCTTGATAATATACCGTAAAGCCCTATAACAAAAAGAACACTTGTAAGCAGCAGAAAATATCCCTCTTGTATCATACTTTTTCACCCTTACTTATAATATATATTGTTGAGAATATGCTTGCTATTGCAGTAAAAGCAAGAACCAAAAGTAAACCCGCATAATTCTGGAAGAAGTATGCTCCAAAATTTGTGTAATTCAAACTAGACGAAGATGAGCTAGATGGCATCTTTAAAAGCAGGAAAGAGGTAACTGCGAGCACAATAACCGGAAGAGCAAATGAAAGTTTAGAATTTATTTTCTTTACGGTGCCTTCCGGCATTGAACTTATGCCTATCGCCAGTAAAAGTACTATCCCCCCATTGTAGATTATAAGCTCCGCTATGCCTAAAAATACGGCATTTAAATAGAGGATCATAGCAGTCACAGAAATTACAAACATAAACATGTACAAAAGAGCGTGTATAAGGTTTTTGGTGGATACCATAAGCATTGCCGTAGAAATAAGCAGTGCAGATATAATCAAAAATCCTATAGTTCCTAAATCCATTCAATTAAGTAGTATTTTTTAAATAAATGGTTTTAGTGCTATAACTTGGTATTATGCCAATGTAATACTTATTTATTTAAACGAAATCATATATTTTTATGATTGGATTCAGTATAAAGAACTACGAAAAGGAATTTGATACCCAAGAACTAGAGAAAAGGCATGTGTTCTATGATCTTTACATTAAAAGCGATGACCCTCAGGTATTAAGAAATCAATTATCAGAATACATGACAGACATGGACTATAAAATCCTGCTAAATGAACTCGCAAAATTTGATGATAATGAACTAGAGGAAACTTTCCGTGGTGGAAATGTAAAACCTGTAAGGGCATTATTAAAAAGCGCAAAAGACAATAAAAAGGGCTCAAAATACCCAGTAGCCTGGAAGGCCTGCCTAATAATCGGTATAATACTTTTAGCATTACTTTTGATTTCATATAGGGCCAATATTTACACTAATATAACGCATTTCAGCTATGCATCGTCTGCACTTGTACTTTATGGGATGATAGCATTTTTTGTGCTTGCGTTAATATTCTTTGAAATAAAGAAAATTGTCCCAATATTCTTATGGGCAAAGATAATAGGGGTTTACGATCCCACCGAAGAATCGGCAAATGTTAGGGTTGTTCTTGCAGGCGACTGTAAATTCAAGGATAAGGATTCATATTCCAAACTAGAAGGAGATATGACTGAAATGTACAGTGAAATCTCAAGAAAGTACGGAAATAAATTGGACAAGAGACAATTAGCAAATAATGTTTCAAGCAGCCTTTCAATGGGCCCGCAAGGATCAGCTAAATTAAACAATAAATTAAGGGACATAGAAAAAGAATCCGCGGATTTGGAAAGAAATTTCGTTTCTGGCAAGATAAGTGAAGATGAATACAAGAAAATGAAAGCACAAATAGAAGCTAGAAGACAACAGCTTGACACTTTATTTGATTTAGTAAATGGGTAATTTTATATTGCTTAGTATAAAATAACAGAAAATTAATATAAAAATATTTACTTCGACTTTGAGCTTGACAGCTCTTTCTGTCTAAGCTCATTCTTTAGTTGAGCAACTTTCTTCTTCAAATGCCTGTACTTGCCCGCATCAGCTGGCTGGAGCCCCTGCGTCTTCTTTATGTTCATTTTCAGAAGTTCCATTTCCAAGTCCTTCAGATTTTCTTCCATCATTTATTTTTACTCCTCCTACATTTTCGGTTGGCACGACTATTGTAACTTTTATGCCTATAGACCCTCTTTTAAGCACTAACTGTTTTTTAGCGCTTCTAACGCCGAAAAACTCTACTTGCCCAGTTTTTGGCATGACGCTACCCGTAGGCCTAAATTTAAAATGAGCGGCCCTTTCTTTAATTACTCCTCCTATTTCTATCTCTACACCTCTAGCGCCGGCAGACATTATACTGTCCATTGCTTTGTGAGCAACGACTTTATATTTCATTGGCCCGTATTTGGCTATCTTAAAAGCTATTGAATCTGCAACTATTGCAGGATCTAGATTTGGATCCTCTGAACCTTCAACTTCTATTCTTGGAGACTCTTGATTGAAATATTCACCCAGCTCTTTTGAACTTTCTCTAAGTATTTGATTTGCTCTTGTGATTATTGCACCCGGCTTTGGCGTTTTAATCACAATTTTCATACCCAAAGGAGTCTTTTCTATCCTTATATCACTTATGCCAAATCTGCTAAATTTCTTGAATAAGTATTCTCTCGCTGTTTCATCGTTAACTCTATTTGCAACTATTTTTTTTGGTAACATTCTATTTCTCCGCCTTTAAATCATTGCTTTCTGTGCTTTTATTAGTTTGCTGCTCTTCAATTTTCTCTGGTTTTTCTTCAATTTTTTCTTGATTATCATTTTTTACTTCGGCACTGCTTTCCTTCTTTTCAGTAGTTTCTTCAACTTTCTTTTCAGCAGCAGGCTTCTTTTGAGGCACTTTCCTCTCCTGATCGACAAGTGAATATATTGTAAGATTAGTTCTTTTACCGTGCCTATAAACTGTACCGCTTGAGAAACGAGGATAACCCCCTCTTCCTAACGCATAACTGCTCACAACTATCTTTGATTCATCAAAGCCCATATTCTTTGCATTTGCCTTTAATTCCTGAAGCATTGAGATTACTTGTTTTGTCGCCTTTTGAGGGTAACCCGCAGGTACACCGTGCTTGTGCCCTTTACTAGGGTATTTTTTAAACGGTACGTAATCTTCTTTAGCCAGTACTTTCTTTAGGAAAGATGTGGCCTTTGAGATATCCTTACCCTTAACAGCCTCAATTATTTCATGAGTATGTTTAACGGATATTGGCATCCCTTCTCTCTTTACTTGTAGTTTCGTTGTCATATTTACTTGATTGGAACAAAGCCGCTTGAACGTGTAGCTTTCATACCTGGAGAACCATGTTTAACTTGCTTTGTACTAAGTGCAAACTCCCCAAGACGATGAAAAACCATTGAAGGCTTTATCTCTATAGGTATGAATTCTTTACCGTTGTATACATGTATAGTCAATCCAACAAAATTTGGAAGTATAAACATTTCTCTCATGTGTGTCCTTATGTTCTTAGACTTTGCGGACTTCTTTTTCATATTTGCCAAAAATGCCTTTTCTTCAGGTGACAAACCTCTCTTGAAAGCTCTTCTAAAATCTGCATTTGCTATGACCATAAGCTCTTCAATTGACATCTTTTTAAGTTCGTCTATGCTTTTGCCTCTGAATTTATATTCTTCCATTATCTAACACCCGTTCTCTTTGGAGCGATGGATCCCACCTTTGCACCTGGTGGCGAATTCCTTGCAGAGCTCTTTGACTTATGCTGAGTACTTCTTCTTTTACCCCCAAATTTATGTTCATAAGCGTTCATTGCAACAGCTGCATTCATAGGCCAGTACTTGCTTCTAGCCTTTATAAGATGATATTTGTTCCCTGCTTTATAGAAGGGTTTTTCCTTTCTTCCTGCATTGGCTATTTTGCCAACAACTGCCCTGCAGTCTTGCTTTAATCTAAGAATCTTACCGCTTGAAAGTGAAAGCGCAACCTCATTTCCGTTATTTTCCATTATTCTTGCACTGTTACCGCCTGATCTTATTAATTTACCGCCATCTCCTGCCTTTAGCTCAAC
Source organism: Nanobdellota archaeon (assembly GCA_021851145.1). Lineage (GTDB taxonomy): Archaea > Nanobdellota > Nanobdellia > Parvarchaeales > Parvarchaeaceae > Parvarchaeum. Next base: position 1,609 of record JAJZJK010000012.1, on the reverse strand, counting down.
ATTGTATACGTTTGTACCAGTTGGCATATCCCCAAGCCTTAAAACTGAGCCTTCTTTTATACTGTCACCTTTCATGTAGGTTGTTATCATCCCTTCATAAGCCCCTACAAACGCAGGCAAAAATGAAGTAGACCCATTTTCAAATTTTAATTGCATAAGTGGAGCTGTTCTGTATGGATCATGGATAAGTTTTATTACTCTTGCATTCATAGGTTCGCTTGAGTTTGGAAGCTTCACCTTGCCTATGGCTTTGAAGTCGTTGACTCTAAAAACCCTACTCTTCCCTCTTCTTCTTGACCTTGGTACTTTCATAACTATTGAAATTATACTCTACTTATGTTTTTTACCTTTATATATATTTTTACTCTTCGTAAAAACTAAATATAATAAATATAAGGGTATTTATTGTTTAATAATGAAAGAGAATGAATTAAAGCTTTTCGAAAGTAAAATAAAGGAAGAAGCCGAAAAATTTGCCAAGCTGTGTAAAACCGGTAAAAGGTGGGATGGAAATGCAGTTTTGATAATACTAGATTCCTGCTTAGACAGCACCGGATTGAACTATTTTACAGTTGTACTACCAAAAGTAAATTATTTTCGTGAAAAATATGTAAAAACCAAGAGGATAACAAAATGCTCTGAGTTTAGTAGCATAAAAGAAAACGAGCTAATGTCATTATTTAAGAACAAGAGAGTATGGGAAGCAATGAAAGCAATCTGCAAAGTTATTTCAAAAAAAGACTGCAAAAAAGGGGATATGGAAGCTTTAAAAGAATGGGCAAAAAAGGCAGACCCTTTTAAATTCAAAGAAGATGAAATTGGACGGATAAAAGGGGTGGGGATAAGCACATTCCAATACCTTAGAATACAAAGTGGAATAGATACTATAATGCCAGATAAAGTAATAATGCGCTGGATAACAAACAATTTTAAAGCTATTAAAACCCCTTATGACTGTATATCAGAAGGTCAAAAAATAAGCAAAAGATATGGTATAAGCCAGACTGAGCTTTGTTGGTCTATATGGATAAAGGAAAGCGGTGAATTAAACCGCATAAAAATAGAATAAAAACGTATATAAAACAGAAAAAACTTTTTCTTTCATGGACATAAACAAAATTAATTTTATAAAAAAATCTTTTGTGACTTTTGAAGAAAAGACTGAGAAGTTAATGATATACAGAGAAATAGGAGAAAATAATTTTCACTTTGTATTTAAATGTCCCAAATGTGGAAAGGACAATGATTTTGCATCCGAATTAAAAATTGAAAAAGTCAAGAGAAACGGCAAAGCTAAAGAAGAATATGTATTTAACTGTAAATATTGCGGACAAGATTATTCTGTAGAAAGATTAAAACCTCCTCGTGGCCGTTCAAAATGATATGGGGCAATTAAAGGACTTAACTGTAAAGTTAGTTCAAGATGACAGAATAAAAAGTGATAATGAAAACGGTCAAAATTTCTTAGTAGACGAAGAGATGCTTAGTAAGGAAATAGAAAACGCAGAATTAAAACCGTCTGATATAGTATTGGATATTGGAGCCGGATTTGGAAGCATAGAAAGCATAGTTAGCAAAAAATGTCACATAGTTGCGGTTGAAAAGGAAA
>JAJZJK010000050.1 GCA_021851145.1 Nanobdellota archaeon | reverse complement strand
TAGAATGGAAGAGAAAAAACCAAGAGAATTGATGTTTTATCATATTGGAAAAATAGTTAAGGTTATTGATAAAAATAATTCCAAGAACTTTGATAAAAAACACAAAGCGGTAATAGAGATGTGGGATAACAATATTATAACCTGCGAAATAGGAAATTCAAATCCAAAAGATAATGATTTTGTTATGGTTCTTTTTAATGGTTTGGTTCAAGCGCAAGGCGTTTTCATGCGGCCGGAAACAGTAACAGATATCCTTTCACAGGAAGCAGGTCAGCAGATATGGGACAAATATAAAGGATTTTTCGACAAGTCCAAGCCTACTCATCCTTTTACGGGCTAGCTTTAATAGATTTATGTTTAAGAGATCAAGATGTTTTGATTAATTATGTCAGATGAAATAAGGAAGGTTTTGAACTCTGAAAAGTTATCTTATCAGCTTTATTCAAGGCTAGAAAGAATTGAAAGAAACTCGAAGATAAAAAAGAAACTGAAGGAGCTTAAAGAACTTGATGTAAAGCATATCAAAGTATGGACTGAGATATACAAGGAATTGAATCTGCCTATAAAAGAAAATAAAAATAAAGTTGAAGTTTTCCTATTTATTTTGTTAAGGAGGCTGTTTGGTAGTGGTCTAACTCTAAGCGTTATAAATTCTCTTGAAACAAGGAAGATGTCAGATTTATCAAAGGTTTTTGAAAATATACCTGATAATCAAAAAGAAAAAGTTGTAGGCTACTTAGTAGAAGAGATGTACCAGGAGAGGCTCCTTAAAAAAGAATCTTGGGAAAGCGGAATATTCTCTCATATAAGAGATGTTGTTTTTGGAATGAATGATGGTTTAGTAGAGGTTTTGGCAGCCGTTGCCGGATTTACTGGGGCAATACACAATAATCTTCTTATTGCAGTTGCAGGTACTATAGTTGGCTTATCTGGCACTATCTCAATGGCTGTTGGAGCGTACTTGTCATCAAAGTCTGAGAAAGATCTGGAGTTTAGTGGAATAAACCGATTGGAATTGGAGTTAAAGGTTGCTAAAGAAAGATTAAAAGAGGATTTGGAAAGGCATTCTCTAAACTACAAAAAATTTGACAAAGGTTTTGAAGATTTAATCTCAAAACTAAAAAAGGAAAAAGATCCTATTTATAAAGTACTTGAAAGGGAAAGGGATAATCCCCTTAAGAACTTTATAGGCGGGAATGGCAAGGTATATACCAATAACAATTCTGCGAATCCAGCCAAGGATGCTTTATATGTAGGGGTGTTTTATGTATTTGGAGCCATAATCCCCTTGATAAGTTTTCTTATAGGCTCAATAATAAATTCAAATACTTATTACAATCTTGTAATATCCGTAGTTTTAGCATCAATAGCAATTGCCTTTACTTCGCTTGTAATAGCTTTAAATTCAAATGAAAAAGTCGGCAGGTATGTTGGAAGAGCTTTGCTCCTTAGTCTTGCCGCTACGTTTATAACTTTTTTAGTAGGGCATTTGGCTTCAATTTACTTACATATAGCAATTTGATTTGCAAAAATTAAATTTTAATAAAACTCAATATTAAAATTTTATGTTTTAACGCTAATAATTTATAAAATGGCTTTAATTTATAAGATATGGAATACTACAGTATAGACGAAATAAGAAAAATAGAGCAGGAAGCAATAAGGAAAGGGATGACCGAAGAGAAGATGATGGATACTGCAGGGCATTTGATAGCAGATTTTATAGTTAAAAACCTACAATCCAAAAAAGTAGTTTTTGTAGGAGGTACTGGAAACAACGGAGGTGACACATTTTCAGCAGCTTTTCATCTTTTTAATTTAAACTATCCAAATCTAGAGGTTATTGTTGCAGGAAAACCTAACGAATTAAAAGAAGGACCTAATAACTTTCTGCACCTAATAACTGACATAAAAACTATTCCAGTTAAATTTGTTTTAGGTCCCGATGACTTAATTAAAATAAAAGAAGATATCCTAACTGCAGACCTTTTAGTCGTTGGTATTTTTGGTACAGGGTTTCACGGAGATTTACCTGATTTGACTGCAGAGTTAATAGACTTGATAAATAGTTCAACCGCCAAAAAAATCAGTGTAGATATCCCCTCTGGAATGAATGGGGATACGGGAGAATTCAAAAAAGTGGTAAAATCGGATTTTACACTCACTATGCTTGCCATGAAGAAGGCGTTTCAAAGTGACATTGTGTCCCCAATATGCGGTAAAATTTCCGTTTTAGACTTGTTAAATTAATATAACAGCGTTATATTTATAAATAATAATGGATAGATACTGCTATGAGTAATATTGATGTAGAAAAAATACGTAGGGATTTTCCAATTTTAAGTAAAAAAGTTAATGGAAACAATCTAGTATACTTTGATAATGCCGCCACTTCACAAAAACCTTCAACAGTTATAGAAGGGATTAAATATTTCTATGAAAACATAAATGCAAATCCAATAAGAAGTATACACAGCTTGGCAGAGGAAGCTACAAAAGCATACAATGAAGCAAGGAAGAAAGTTGCTGATTTTATAAATGCAGAACC
>JAJZJK010000049.1 GCA_021851145.1 Nanobdellota archaeon | reverse complement strand
TGTTAAATAATCGCTGGGTGCAGGATTCGAACCTACGCAGGGAAAATCCCAACTGGCTCTCAAGGCCAGCGCTTTAACCGCTCAGCCAACCCAGCATTAATTTAACTATAACTTTATTGTTAAATATAAGTATGTCTATTTTAAATTATATCTATTATGATAACAAAAGTAAAGGATTTTTCCCTAGATAGGACATTGAACTCAGGCCAGATATTTGCATTTTTTAATGAGGATAAAAAATGGTATTCATTCATAGATAAACCTATGGAAATAAGACAGGAAGGGGATAAATTAGTTTATTCAGGTTTATCTGAGACTAGTGTGAAGGAGCTTTTAGGGCTTAATGATCCTATTGACGATATAAAAGCAGAAGTTGACAAGGATGATTTTATAGACAAGGCTATACATTATTCTGGGTCTATAAGGGTAGTTAAAAGCGGAATCTGGCCCGCAACTCTTGGTTTTGTGCTTTCAATTCAGTCCAATGTAAATCTTATCTTAAGAAGGATAAAGGCCATGTCCAATTATTATGGCAATGAAGGGGAAATAAACGGCAAAGTATTAAAAAGCTTCCCATCATTTGAAGCAATCTATGAAAAAGGATATGATAAACTTAAACAATTCAATTTAGGCTTTAGGACAAGATTCGTTTTTTCTGCAGCCGAGTATTTTTATAAAAATGAGATAAGTAGTGACTTTACAGCAGAACAGATAAAAGGCAGCCTTATCAATATATATGGTATTGGTGAGAAGGTTCTGGATTGTATACTGCTTTATGGTATGCACGATCTTTCTTCTTTCCCAATGGATGTTTGGATACTTAGAACTTTGTCCCTGTATTATGGCAATATCTTAGGGAAAGCTAAAAGTTATAAGGATAAAAGAAAGGCGATGACTGATTATTTTGGGAGATATGCTGGGTATGCACAGTTTTTCATATATGACTATTCGAGACTAAATTTAATACGGTCTAGAATTTAACTGCTTTCAGTTCATTAAGACTGTCTTTTATTACTCTGTCTAAATCAATGGCCTTCTCTAATTTTTTTATGGTTTCAACATTAGATTTAGTGGCAGGATTGTTTGATACTATCGAGCAGCAGTCCTTATATTCCTCTATTGAAAGGTCATACAACCCATATTTTATTGATTTGTCTATTATCTCTCCTTTGTTATAACCGATAAAAGGCCTGAAAACAGGTAGTTCTATGCCAAAACTTATTGCATTTATATTTTCTATAGTCTGCGATGCTACTTGTGACAATGCATCTCCCGTTACTATTGCCATATACCCTTTGTCTTTGCTTATTGCTTCAGCTAATTTCAAAAGAAATCTTTTAAAAAGTACTAATTCGTATCTTTTCTCTATTTTTAGAGCCGCAACGCTAAAATAATGAAAAGGAACTAGATAAAGGTTTAAACCCAGTTCTATACCACTTAATTTCTTTGAAATAGTACTTATTTTACTTTGAAGTGCGAAATCTGGTGAGTTTAAAGCATACACGTGAAGCAAATCTACCTTTGAGCCTCTTTTCATCATTTCTATAGGGGCTACGGCAGAGTCTATACCTCCTGAAAACAGTGAAAGTAATTTTCCTGAGCTGCCTACAGGCAATCCCCCTATACATTTTTCAATGTTGTAGTTTATTATGAAGGAATTATTCATTATCTCTATTCTTAACTTTTTGCCGTTTTTATCAAACCTTAGTTGCAAACCTTTTGCAATCTCCTCCTTTAATTTTAAAGAGGTCTTCTCATAGCTTTTATCAACCCTTTTAACATCAATGTTTACATTCTTGTTTTCTCCAATAATTTTATCGATTAATTCCGTTAATTGTTTTTCGTCTCTGTCTATAGTGTAAGCTTCGCTTATCCAAGCAACTCCTGGCGTTAATTTTATCTTAGTTATATCGTCTAAGCTGTAATCCTCTAAGATAAGCCTGCTTTCAAGAGTTTTGATCTGTTTACCTACTTTATTTTTTATGTTTTTTATTAAAAGTGCTTGAAAATGGCCTCTTTGTTTTCCTTTTAGTGCTATCTCATCATAGTGAATAGAAAGTATCTTTTTCATATATCTAAAACTATCTTGCATTTAATTAATCCTTTTTCCTTTTTTACCTCAAGATCATGTAAGGTAGCCGCTTTTACATCCACCAAAAATTTGTCTTTTAGAGCCTTAAGGTCTTCTCCAGTTGCTTGGCATTTAAGATTTAATTTTTTGTCTATCTGTATTTTTGAGTCGGTAATTAGTATATTTTTGTAGTCTTTATAAAATACAATTTTATTTATGAAATCTATTACAAGCAAGTCTAAGCTTTTGGAATGTATGTTAAAGTTTATCTTTTTAGTTCCATTTATATCTGCGTTCAATACCATTATATTTGAAACAGCGATTGATATGTTCCTGAATAGCTCATTCAAGTTTTTTCCATATGCTACGAAAGCTATATCTGCTGTTGCTTCATCTTTTAGTAGTTTATATTTTTCCATTACCCCTTTATGTTTCCGATAGGTTTAAGACTGAGTAATTTACGGCTTATTCCTGCTTCATCCATGGAATTTACTACTTCATTTATATCTTTGTATGCAGATCCGCCTTCTTCAGTTAAT
>JAJZJK010000011.1 GCA_021851145.1 Nanobdellota archaeon | reverse complement strand
TCCAAACAGATAGTTTCTCCTTCTAACTTAGATTATGCTTTGTCAAATAGTATATACTCTGGAAATGAAAAACAAGCCAGTCAGGTTTTAGTAACTAGCTGGACAGGAATACTATTCATGCCTTATTCTGATCAGGTGGCATTAAACTATGATAACTTGCCACAGTATGTATCCTCAACCTCCTCATTTCAGTTAGAAAAACCTTCTCTAAATCAGACATCTGGTACTTTTACTTATGAAGCTTTTGCATACTTTGGAAACGGAAGTGAAAGCAATATCTTCAAGAATCTTTCCAGTCTTTATAGTTCTCTTAATTCTACCGTAAGCTCTTTTCCAGTATCCCTACCGGATAGCTCACTTGCATTTAATATAGCCTCGCAAAACATAGTTAGCGATCCTTCTTTATTAAGAATAATTGGTACTGATACGTTAGTTAATTACTCAACATTCTCAAATAAAACATTTACATTCTCTTTAACAAGCAGTGGATCGGTTCAATGTTCTGATAGTGAATCTACTTCTGTAAATGCAACCTTTGAATCAGGAAATTCACTTTCATCTTGTTTGAGTAGTGCAGTAATAAATAACTCTTACATAAACATCTCTTCTACATATGGGCCGTTTTACGTTGATATGTACAATAACTCAAATCTTAACCTATCAAATAAAAGCGCCGATGGAACAACTCTTATGGCAGCAAATGAGACCTTATCAAAACCCTCCAAAAGCGGATTGTTCATTATTACTTTACCAATAAATGTTAGTGTTAATAATGGAATCTCTTTAGTCTTTTCGGTTGTTCCACTAAGCCGGCAGCTTTACAATTCTGATGTATACCTTTACAACTTAAATGGAACTCCTTTCGATTGTAATATAGTAAATACTTATAACAATACAGGTAATCTGGGCGTTACTGGAGTAAAACCTGGAGAATATTTCCTACCAAATGGCACTATCATGTGCGATATAAATAAAGATTTTACAGATATAAGAGCAGTCTTTATGAATAAATCCAATAATGCATATCTTGGAAGTGGAGATGTTCAGTCTGGTTTGTCTATTCAAAATATAAGTAACACTTCTTTGAATATAAGTATCAATGGAGTGCCTATAAATGCTCAGGACCTTAGTATATCTCCTGATATAACTCCAGGTAGTTCTTGTTCACAAATAACTGATGAGACAGTCTATGATGGCATAGTAAACTATCCTGCAGGTTGTAATTTATCTGACGCTTTAATAACCTTTGATTATAATGAGAATGGGAGCTTGTTACCAGAATCAGCCTTTATATCTCCTTTAGACTACAATAAACATTCTAAAGGGCTTATGTACATGGAATCTTTAGCCATTTCTGATTCTCCAATTTCAGAATATAATCTGAGTATACCTCAAAGTGGAATAAAAAACATTCCAATTCAATTTACCCTGTTAAATGACTTTGGTGGGTGCAGTAACATAAGGTTAGTTACTCAAAGCCCATATCCTTATGCAGAAGTACCTTATCAGGTCACTTCATCAAGTTCTGAATCATGTGATTATGTATTTATAGGTAGCAGCGACAACAGCTATTCTGTATTTGAAAGTAATACTCCCTCAATTGAATACAACTCAAATTTGATTAGCTATAACAGCACTCCATTCAATGTGCAGTTGTCTACAAGTCTATTCAATGCGGATCTTATAAGTAACTGCCAATCTGGGTTTGGGCCTTGCGTAGACTCATTTTCCGTAGGGGGGAAAACGCTTGGAAACTTATTATTTAACAACGTTTCAACTTCTTCTGCTACAATATCCCAAACAGTAACCGGCCCAGTTGAGGATTGTTTTACTGTTAGCTATTCCTCTTCACAGACAGTTGAGTTTCCGGAAACCGGATTTGGTAGCATAAATTATGCAAATAACAAAATATTCCAAACTGCAACACCTTCTCAGGCTATAACAAGCATGTACTGCTTCTATGCAGGCTCTCCAGTAATCACGGATAGTTTAGATGCACAAGGTTCACCAATAAATTTCAAAATACAGAATCAATTAATTGCAAATTTCTCTTACTTACAGGACAATAAACTTAGCACATTTTATGTGCCCCCTGCAATAAATGTAGGTTATAACAAATACACCAATGTAAATGTAAGTACTATAACGCCCGTATACTATAATGCAACTACTTTTGATAACATAAATAGCAAATGTGAGAATTATACTTACATTAATTCAAATCTTACAGATCTTAATGGCAATAACATCGAAGCTACAAACATCTCTTCTAGCGATATACTAACGCATGAGGAGCTTTATTGTGTCTACGGTGGAGTGCCTTCTTACACCCCTACTTCATTAAATTCTCAATCTTCATTAAGCTCAAATTTAAATGAAAATTCCTCTTCCTTAGTAGGATTTGCATATCAACCAGGTAATTATACAAATGGTTTAGGTACATTATATGATTCATGCAGAATCCCCTCAACCCTCTCTGTGTCTAACCCCCCATACTTTTATGTTAATGGAAAATTAGAAGCGTACTCATCATCAAATTCTGGAGAAAATTATGAAATATCCAAATATGCCAATAATAACGGTTTAGAAATGTTATATAGCCCTTCAGGAGGGGTTTTTATACAAAAATGTTCAATTAACCAATCCATATTAAGTTATAGTGCATGTACAAAACCGACAGCAGTGATACCTTCAAATGGTTCCTACGACAGTATTGAGGCCATACCTACTGGTAGCAATGGCAATCTATCATTTGGAGGAGGTTGTTATATTGGCAATCTAAACGGGATTTCATATAGCTGTGCACCAACTGATGGCGCTATGGCTTACTCTGTTAATTCTAAATCTTCCTCTTCATTAAGTGTTTCTGCTTCAAAGACTATAATGAATTCTACAACCGCTCCAACCTCTGCATTTTCAGTTTCATTTGATTGCAGCATATCAATTACAAACAGCTCAACTTCCGAATTAGGATCGTGCAGTTATCCTAATGATGTAAGTTCAGGTATATGCTCTGCAAGTGTTTCTTACAAGAAAATAAATTCTACAGACTATAATATAACTGCAGAATGTTCAGCCGTACCTTCTAAATCATTTAATGTAAAGTCTTCAGTAACCAATATATCAAATCTTAAAATGCAAGGCTCTCAATCAGAAAATACTGGCTTAATTTCACCATCTAGCTACATATGCGGAAATGAAACAAATACTATAAACAATAATGTTTTGAATGGTTGGGATTGGAAAGCATATTCTACAGCAGGATCTATAAATCCTGTTACTACAACAAATCCGTCAGGAATCGCGGAAATTGGAGGATGCGAGGCAGGCAGGGATACATTTGTAACAGCAACTCCTAGTATAAACATAACAAATGAAAGTGGACACAGTTTTCAGGAGTTTTATTCCTGTCAAAGTGGCTACACAGGTTCTATATTAGCCTGTAGTTCAACTGGCTCATTATCATCCGATTTGTTTTCAATCTCATCTAATAATAGTTGTGAGGCCACAACTACAACATTAATAAATGCAACACTTCAAACAAAGACAATAAATGGGGCTGGAAATGGCGGGCAGGCTCTAAGCTGCAATTCATTTAGTACTTCAGGTTATATTTCTCCTACTGTCCAGGATAATTGCATAGCATACCACAATCCTGCCATAAACTCAACAGTCGCTTCATATGAACTTCAGTACATGAACTCTAGCAGTATCGGGATAGGTATGGGAATAATGGGGAATAGCTATGTTCTAAATGTCTCCATTCCAAACAGCAAGCAACAAAATGCCGTAAAAGATGCCTATCTTACTAGTTTGTCGGAGTCACAAATAGAAGGATCTAACAATATACTTACTGATTTGTTGCCTACTTCCCTTTTAGAGTCAAATCTTCCAAGTAAAGCGTTATCTATCTCTGAAACCTACTCTTACGATCTTTTGAACATATTGATGCTTCAGGATTCCTCATTAGGCGTAAGCGGTATACCTGGCTTTATAAACGGCAGCGTTCTAGATTACGCATTGAGCTTATTTACTGGGGGCACATCTGGAAACTGCGCTCCTCCTTATAATACAAGCGGTAATGGGATTTTCAGTTTGGGAGAGGGAGAGCTGTGCTCTGGTAAGACTCTTCCATCTAGCTATAAAGAAGGTATATTCCTGTCATTAGGCACTTTAAATGAGGGTTTGCATTCTTTGCAATTCTACAGTATAGGTAATTCAACAAATGAAGCGCAACCATCAGTTTCAGTTTTTGATAGCGTTGGAGATGCAGTTAATTTAAACAGTGCTTGTTCAAATGGCAATAGCAGGGTATTTACTTCGACTTATAGTGGAGGAACATGGAGTTTCAACTTAACTTCTGATCAGGAGTGTAATCCAATAAACAACCAGCTATACGGCTACGTAATTAACTGCCTTTACCAAACACCTGGAAATGAAACTTATACTATAACTTCCCAATATTACTTAGCTTATAACCTTCCAACAATCTGGAACATAAGTTACACTTTATTGGTATCCCCAAAAAGCTATGAAGTTGTCCCAACTCCAGTATACCAGATAAATTACTCAACTGGTTCAATATTAACATTACAACGGCCTAATAAGACAACGTTTATTGAACACGGTTTGCCTTCCGGCTACAAATGGAATATGGGTTATAATGGTGTTAATGTAAGCTCCTCTGGAACTACTATAAACTTCTATTCTTTAGGTACGCATGTATTCAATGTTTCCACGCTTTCAAATCATTCAGCAACAAATGATTGTTACACAACATATGTTCCTTCTCCAAGTAATGGCTATGTAACTTCTGGAACAGTTACTTATGTCCAATTTACAGCCCATACAACATGTTATACCTACTTTAAACAGACTGGGCTACCAAAAGGACTAAATTGGAATGTAACTTATGGAAACCTCATTGGTAATACCTCTAGTACTAAGATACCTAAAAATGATGCAGGGGGCCCGGTAAAACTAAACAATAATTCAGAAATAGAATTTATAAACACTACTTCCGGAAGTTTTATTGGAAATTATTCATTTTCTATTCCAAGTGTTAATACCGTATCCTCTAGTTGTCCGCAGCAATATACTCCTAATCCTTCTTCAGGTTATCTTATAGCAGGTAGTACAGAAAATGTACTGTTTACACTTAAATCCAACACATGTGCCACTACCTTTACTGAAACAGGTCTTCCAAAAGGTACAAGATGGTCGGTAACATACAATAAAACCACAGAATCATCTACTTTAAGCAGCATAAGCTTCTCAGTTTTTCCAGGTACATACAGTTTTAATGTAAGTAATGTTACCACTAACACCTACTTTAACAATCAAGCTATTGGTAATTGTACTTATACTCCTGAACCTGCTTCCGGCTCCAAATCTGCTGGAGCAACCCAAAAGATAAACTTCCTAAAGAGCTGTACTGAAAACTTTACATATGTAAGCGCAGGCACATCTGAGGCAAAATCAGTTTCTTTAACCCTTACAAATCTTACAAAAGGAGAGGTTATTTTAGTTACAGATACAGTAAATCAACAAAGTGCAAGTATATCTGATACATTTGGGGATTCCTTTTCTTTAGTTCAGTCAAATACTACTTCCTCACCAGAGTATTATGCTTGGAGCACTATCGCTTCAAATTCAGGAACTGACTTAATAAATATTACATACTCTGGAAATGCGTATTCTTATGTAACAGCAGTAGGGCTGGTTGGTTACAATCTAACTACATTAAAGAGTTATTCTAGTACTTCGGGTTGTTCAGTTAGTACTATCTCCCCTTCAAAGGGGGAATTTGTACTTGGCACTTGCCAGTCTGAAGATCAAACAAGCGTAACTAACACTACCGGCTTTTATGCAATGCCGCCTGATGAGCCATTTGCCTCCTCAGAATATTCCTTGTACTGGCCAGGAGGATCCACAAATGTTAAGTTTAATGGAAGTGTATCTTTCAATACTGTAGAAGAAGTACTAACAATTTCAGACATTGTTCCACCCACATACTACTTCAAGCTTAGTGAAACAGGCCTTCCAAGCAAATTATTGGGCAGGGATGGCTGGTCAGGAAGTTTAGCTGGAACGACTTTTACCACTTATTCTACTTCTATTTCGGAAAGTTCTCATTCTACACCCGCATATTTTTATGTAGATAAGGTTATAACAGATTACTATTGCGGCAGTAATGGATTCTATGATGAAGATGGTTTCAAACCCGTTCCGTCTAGCGGCAGTATAAATGCAGGAGGATCAGATACTATAACATTTAAGTCTTTTTCGAACTCTCCAACTAGCTACCCATGTAGTTGAAATTAATAATAAGGTATTTATGATTAACCAATTTAATAATTATATGAAAAAAGAAAAAATTAAATTCTATCAAGAATTTAATAAAATAATGCCTGGCTTTTATGTTTAAAAAAGTTTTATTTCTTTATTTAGGCTTAGTTTTTATAATTGCAGCATTAGCTCTTTACTTAGTATTTTTCCAATTAAATCTTATCAAGCCTGTTTCAATGGTACCTTCAAATATCAATACTTCACAAGTTAATTACGCCATAAAAAACAATACTTATATAAGTAAGGATATCAACTTTACCTTCACAAGTTTTTTCTCTCCTTGGAATCTGAGTAATGAATTTACCGGCAAATCATATAATAGCCTAATATTTATACCAACAGCAATCAATCAATCCAATCCATTTCAACTTTCTAATTCAGTTTATTTGGAATTTTTAGTGAATTCAACTAACCTAAGCTTGTTACAAACTAGAAATAGCATAATCTCAAATCTTTTAGGATTTAACCCTAATATAAATTATACCTTAAAAAACATTACAATTGGAGGTTTAAACGGCAATGAAATAGCAGTAACAAATAGTAGTTTTCTAAATACAACTTACTTTGCTTTTGCAGTTAATGACAGCACACTGTACTCATTTGTTCTTTTTTCATCGAATAATGTATTGAAAAATTCAGCAGTTAGTTCTTTTCTTGAATTGCTTAAAACTGTTTCAATAAAACCTATAAAATAAAATTGAATAACTTTATATATTTGGCTGGTTTTTTTAGTTTTATGGGTTTAAACATAGATGAAGTAAATATAGATTTAGAAGGTCTAAACATAATAATCGGCCAGTCGCATTTTATAAAAAGCGTTGAAGACATATATGAGGCTCTTGTATCTTCTTCCCCAAACATAAAATTTGGAGTAGCTTTTAATGAAGCATCCGGAGAAAGACTTATAAGAAATGATGGGAACGATTCTGCTCTCATACACAAAAGCACAGAAATTGCAAAAAGTATAGGCGCAGGGCATTCATTTGTGATTCTTTTAAAAGATGCATATCCTATAAACGTTCTTAATAGGCTAAAGAATGTAATGGAAGTGGTTAACATCTACGCAGCCACTGCAAATCCCTTAAAAGTTTTAGTATATGATGATGGCTCAGAAGGCAGGGGGATAATAGGAGTTATAGACGGAAAGAAGCCTTTAGGAACAGAGAATGATTCTGATAAATTAAAAAGGCATAAATTATTAAGAGATATAGGGTATAAACGTTAGAATTTTTAATCTTACCTAAAAGCACAAAAAGTCGGGGTAGTACAGCGGTAGTACGCCGCCCTCATGAGGCGGAGGTCATGGGTTCAAATCCCATCCCCGACATTTTTATTCTTTGAACTGCATTAATTTACATGGAATACGCGTTCTTTTGGGGATTGGTAACAGGCTTAATAATAATTTCTATCATCTCTTTCTTTTTACTGAAATACCTTCTAAAGAAGAAAATAGCCCAGTGGGAAAAGTATGAGATGCAAAAAGCACTTGAAAAGACTGTTAATATACAAAGGCCAATATTGAAAGGGAAGATAAGCGAGCAGCTTTATCCTGTTTTATATGAAAAGGAAGGCGATCTATCAGATCTAAGATTTCTGGGCAATCCAGTAGACTATATAAAATTTGAAGGCCTTTCAAACTTAAGCGAAACAGGAAAAGTGAAGATTAAATTTATAGAGATAAAGACCGGAAATGCAAAATTAAATAAAAATGAAGAAGCTGTAAAAAAAGCAGTTCAAGACAAGGAAGTATACTGGGAAGAAATAACTATCTAATAATAGTTATTTAGTGCTAAAATAAGCCATTTATAAGCGTTTAAATTTTATCGCGAACATAGTATACTATGGATATAAAGGGATTTTTCGAGCCGAATAGTATAGCCGTGGTAGGTGCTTCAAGAGATCCTAACAAAGTAGGCAGTGCAGTTCTTAAAAATTTAATAATAACTTTTCATGGAAAAGTATTTCCAGTAAATCCGTTTGTTGATGAAATTCAAGGACTAAAGGCATACAAATCGGTTTTAAGTGTAAAAGAAAAGATAGATATCGCAGTGATTGCAATTCCCGCACAGATGGTCTTGACCGCATTAAAAGAATGTGAAAAAGCAAAGATACCACTAGCAGTAATACTAAGTGCTGGCTTTAACGAGATAGGTGGGGAAGGTACAAAAAGAGAAGAAGATATAAAAAAATTCCTTTCAAAAGCAAAGATAAGGATAATTGGCCCGAATTGCTTGGGAATAATAAATACCGATCCTAATTTTAATGCAACCTTCTTGGATCCAAATTCAAAGGTAATCAAGGGAAATGCAGGGTTCATCTCTCAGAGCGGTGCATTGCTAAGTGCAGTTGTAGACGATGCTTCTACAAATAACATAGGTTTTAGCAAGATAATAAGCATAGGTAATGCTACAGACATAAGTGAAGCCGACATAGTGGAAAGCTTCAAAACAGATGAGAAAACGAAGGTATTGGCGCTTTATCTGGAAGGATTAAACAATGGGAAGGACTTCCTAAAAGCAGGAATGTCATTTTCACAGGAAAAGCCTCTGTTGATATTAAAAGGTGGCAAATTTAAATCTACTTCTACGGCAGTTTCTTCACACACAGGTTCAATGGCAGGGGATTACAAAGCATACGAGCTAGCTTTCAACAGAATCGGCGCAATATCTGTAGAAAATATCGATGACCTTTTCAATTTTATGAGAGACGCTCCAAACATAAAGATAAATTCAGATGAAGTGATAATAGCTACAAATGCCGGGGGAGCAGGAGTTGTAACAACTGATCACATAGTAAATAGCGGCTTGAAGCTTGCAAAGTTTAATGACAAGCTTTTAAATGAGCTTTCAAAAGCACTTCCAAAAGAAGCAAATATCCATAATCCTGTAGACATGGTTGGGGATGCAACGCCTGAAAGATATAGAGATACTTTGGAAATCTTGGTTCAGCAGAATAAGCCAATAATAATACTATTCTCTCCGCAAGAAATGTCACAGCCCTTAGAAACAGCAAAACAGATCTACGAAACACATCTTAGGCATCCTTCAGTTCCATTTCTTTCTGTCTTCCTCGGAGGTGCTAGAGTAGACAAAGCTAGAAAATTCCTGTTGGAAAGGAATATGCCAATATATGAATATCCAAATGAGGCTGTTTTTATGGTAAAGGGATTATTTACTTACTATTCCCATAGGGCCCAGACTTTTAAGGCCATAGGGAAAGAAAAAGCAAGATACAGGGACCTTAAAATAAAAAGCGATGTTTTTGGAATTGACGCAAAAAAGATGTTTGATTCAATTGGGATAAAAAGCGTTGAAGGACTAAAGTTTAACTCACCTAAAGATCTTGAAAAAATTGTTAGTAAAATTGGATATCCTTGTGTTCTTAAGATAGAATCTAATGGGCTAGCGCATAAGAACAAGGTTGGGGCTGTCATATTAGGGATAAAAGACAGCAAAACTCTGGATGAAGCTTTCTTAAAACTTTCAAAAATAGTAAAAGAACAGAAGATAAACAAGGCATCGTTTGGGCTTTATGAGGATGTAAACAAATTTGGTGAAGACAAACTTGAAATACTTCTTGGTGCACACAGGGATCCACAATTCGGCCCAATGCTGGCAATCGGATTGGGAGGCATATTTGCAAATGAAATAAACGAAACAATGTTCTTTTTATCGCCAATTTCAGATCAGGATATAGAAGAATTAAAAGCATCAAAATTAGGGAGAGTAATCAAAGAATTTTCAAATGACAATGTTCTAGATGATTTAGTAGGTTATATTATAAAGTTGGATAAGTTTATGAACGCTAACTCTAATGTAAAGGATATTGATCTTAACCCAATAATACTATTAAAAGACAAATTATTTGCGACTGACTTTAAAATATTCGTTTAAAAAGCTTTCTATGGTTAAACTATTTAAGCTAAAAAAACCAATCTAATCTATGGCTTTAAAATTGAAAAGTATTGGTTCAACTTACGGTTTGAAAGTTTATACTGATAACGGTACTTATTTCGGAGAAATAGAAGAAGCAGTTCTTCAGGATAACAGGATAGTTAGCTGGAGGATAAGGGCCAGTTCCTCATCAAATCTTTCAAAAATGATAAAAGGCGCAAAAGGGGCCATAATCCAGCACAGCTTAGTCAGAGCTATAGGCGATATATTCATAATTTCAAACATAGTAACCTCGCAGTCAGAGCAGGAAACTTCAGAGGCTGAATAAGCTTTTAAATTAGGAAAGACTTAATTTTAAGTTTAGAGGCCAATTTCATTTATGGATAATAATTTTAGTATATCTTTTAAGACTACGGATGATATAAAGATCCCGCAAAAGATAGTTGACCAAGTAATAGGGCAAGAAGCAGCGGTTGAGATAATAAAGAAAGCCGCAATACAGAGAAGAAACGTTCTTTTAGTAGGTGCGCCCGGTACAGGTAAAAGTATGTTAGGACAAGCATTATCCCAGCTATTGCCAGCTGAGAAGTTGGTAGATATCCTAGCTTTTCCGAATCCAAAAGATGAAAATGAGCCTACAATCAAATCAGTGCCTGCAGGCGAAGGTAAACGCATAGTCAATCAGGCTAAGGCAAGGAATATGTCCGCTTTAGGCGGAGGTAACAATATGTTAATTTTCCTCGGTTTCATAGTGGCCTTTTTTATAGCAACTTATGTAGTAAGTATAGTAGTTTCTGATCAAAAAAATCCAATACTTGCAGCAGCAAACCAAATTTCAGGTACATTATTCATAATAACTATGCTTATTGGGTTTTTATTTGTGCTTTTAATGTATAGATTAGGTAGAACTTCTTTAAAGACTACGGTGCCAACTCCAAAACTCTTACTTGATAACGCCGGTGCAAAATATGCACCATTTATAGACGCAACAGGCGCAAAGGAAGGGGCATTATTAGGTGACGTACAGCATGACCCATTTCAATCAGGAGGATTAGGCACTCCAGCACATGAAAGAGTTGTATTGGGGGATATCCACAAAGCAAATGGTGGCGTTCTTTTCATAGATGAGATAGCTAATCTTTCGCCAGAAACTCAGATTCAATTACTTACTGCAATGCAGGAAAAGAAACTAACAATTACTGGAAGAAGTGAAAGAAGCGCGGGTGCAATGGTAAAGACAAATCCTGTTCCATGTGATTTTATACTTGTTGGTGCAGGTAATCCAAATACTTTAAGTGAAATGAGCCCTGCTTTACGTTCTAGGATAAGAGGTTATGGTTACGAAATTTATATGAATGAGACAATGCCGGATACTTTGGAAAACAGAGACAAGATTGCAAGATTCGTTGCGCAGGAGATAAGTAAAGACAAAAAGATACCTCCTTTCTCCAGGGATGCAGTTATTGAGATACTGAATGAAGCAAGAAGAAAATCAAATAGGAAGGAATCTTTAACATTGAAGTTAAGGGAGTTAGGCGGAACAATAAGGGTTGCAGGGGATATTGCGGTAGAAAACAAGCATTCTGTTGTTACAAGGGATGATGTGCTTAAATCTAAAAGCTATGCAGGTTCATTCGAACAGCAAATTGCTTCAAGGTACATAAAAGAAAAGAAAGACTATGACGTCATACAAGTTATGGGGTCTAGAATCGGTAGGGTAAACGGTTTGGCAGTTATAGAAAACTCAGATTCAGGTTTAATGCTTCCAATAGAGGCAATAGTTACAAAAAGCATGAGGAGAGGTTCAGGAGAGATAATAGCAACAGGTAAATTAGGTGAAATAGCCCAAGAAGCAGTAAAGAATGTTTCTGCGATAGTAAAACTTTATTCTAATAAACCTTTAACGGATTATGATATACACATTCAATTTTTACAGGCTTATTCAGGAGTGGAGGGGGATAGCGCAAGCGTAAGCGTAGCAATAAGCATACTCTCAGCACTTACTAATATACCTATAAAGCAGTCAATAGCTATGACTGGTTCATTGTCGATTTGGGGTGAAGTTTTACCAGTCGGAGGGGTGTCTGCTAAGGTAGAAGCAGCTATAAATGCAGGCATAAAGGAGGTTATAATTCCTGCTTCCAACATTGATGATTTAGTGTTATCTGATCCAAAATCAATAAAGATAACTCCAGCAGATTCAATAATAGATGTTATAGAGCATGCAATGGTTGACAACGCTCAGAAAACTAAATTATTAAACACTATAAAGAAATCCTTGAAAATAAAGCATGACAAAAAGTAAAGTCTTCTCACACGTGTTTGATGAAGAAACACTAAAGAATATCAATAAATTGCAGGGTGACGGATACATAAGCAATCTTCTTGGCCCAATAGGAACTGGTAAGGAATCCTACGTATTTTACAGCAGAGATTTCCATGATAAACTAGTTGCAGTCAAGATACATAGGCATAACATAGATGCATTCAAAAGTATCCCTTCTTATATACGCTTAAGAGGTAGGAAAAGCGGAGGTTTCCTAAAACAGATAAATGATTGGACCAGGTTTGAGTATAATTTTCTTTCGAAGGCCCACAACCTAGGGATAAACACTCCTGAGCCAATACGTTGCTACGAGAATATTATAGTAATGCAGTTTATAGGAACTGAAGGGAATATCGCTAGGCAAGCAATAAAAGACAATGATTTTGATCTTGATAAGTGGTATAAATCAATTACTAAAATTATAATTGAACTAGCAAAAAATGGCATGATTCATGGAGATCTAAGTCCATATAATATCTTAAACTATGAAGGGGAGCCGTTTATTATTGATTTTTCACAGGCGTTAAAACTTTCTTCTTCAACCATTAATTTTTTGGTCAGGGATATAACTAACATAAATAATTGGTTTTTGTCATTGAAGTACAAAAACATCAGGGAAACTAAGGACATAATCGATGAGATAGGCTGGAAAGATGAAAACTAAAGCGGAGAAAGTTTACATTTTATTAACAAAGATCCCTAAGGGAAAAGTAACTACTTATGGTAGTATAGCTGAAAAGCTTGGTATACATGCAAGAGAAGTAGGTAGACTACTTAGTGAAAATGAGCATCCTGATAAATTTCCCTGCTATAAAGTTGTAAGGTCAGATGGAAGTTTAGGGGGCTACACAATAGGAAACAGAAACGATTCTAGTACTTTAAAAGTCAAAAAGAAGAAATTGATAAAAGACGGAGTTAAATTCAATAAAGACAAAGTAGATAAATCCTGCATATTTTATGTCTAATTAAAATTGCTTACACTTCGTATCTTTTTAATTTTTCTTAATGTAATTACCAAAACAAAAAAGTAATTCATTCCAAGAAATGAAATATTTATATCCTTTGTTTTTATATGAATAATATGTCACTTAAACCACTTTTCAGAGCTTCAGATAATATAGTTTTATTAAAGATAAAATCAAAAAGATCCCAGTCAGCATTGGAATACATGATGACTTATGGATGGGCTATATTAATCATAGTAATTGTCGCAGTAATATTATATTCAATGGGGATATTTAATCCTTCTTCAAGTGTAACTTTCACAAGTAGTGGTTTTTCACCGTTTAAGGTTTCCTCTTCTTTGTGTACCTCTTTAGGTGTAGATTTTTCAATAATAGTAGGGCCTCTTCCAAACGGTGCTTCGTCTCTAAATATAAATAAGTTATTTATAACCTCCTCTACAGGAACTAATACTAGTTCTGTGGAGTATTCTCTTACCTCCACAATAAGTTTGACATCAGGCAAATCGGCAACTATACTAATTCCTTCTATTTCTTGTACTTCAGCAGGTACTAAATACTACTTATCAACAAACCTTGAATACAGTTATTCAACCACTGCTGGCAATGTAGTTACAAATACTACTGGCACAATATCCGGTACAGCATCAAGTCCTATACCTACAACGTTTTCTGCGTTTGGTTTACCTGTTGGTTCAGCTTTCACTGTAAATTACGAAGGAGTAAATAAAACTGCTATTTCTTCTTCCAATATCTCATTCGAATCAATTCAGAATAATATCTTTAAAATTTATCCAGTTGTGTATGGTGGTGTAGCGTATTATCCTATTTATTCATCAGGTTCAAATCTACAAGTAAATTATAATTTAGAAGTAGACTTTATATCAAATAACACGCCTTTTTATATTTCAGAGCAAGGAGCTGGAAATGTTACTGTCTTTTATCCTTATAATTTTTCATTAGGTAAAAACATAACTTTAACTAGAAGCGATGCTGGTAGCAGTGGAATTTCCTTGACTCCAGATGGAGAATATGCTTATGTTGTAGAGGATAATGGGGCCAATAATACTGCAGTTATCTCTACATCAAATAATCAAGTAGTTAAAAATATAAGTGTGCCAAAACCATGTGCTATAGCTGTTTCTCCTAATAGTAAATATGCTTATGTATCTAGTTGTGGAAATACGGATACAGTTGAAGTTATATCTACATCAACTAATCAAATAATTAAAACAATAACAGTTGGAAAAAATCCGATAGGCATTGCTATCACTCCAAATAATAATTATGTTTATGTTGCTGACCAATTAAGTAACGAAACATCGGTAATCTCAACAATTACAAATACAGTAATAAAAAATATAAGTGGTTTTTATTCCCCTACTGGGATAGCGATTGCTTCTGATGGTTTAGTTTATGTTTCTAATGCCGGGAATGGAAGTATAAGCGTAATAAACAGTTTAAGCAATAAGGTAATTAGTAACATAGCTACTCCTTACAGCACTTCACCTAGAGGGCTTGCTATAACTCGCAATGGTAAATATTTATATGTAACTAATGGTGGTCCAGGAGGTTTATCTGTCATATCCTTATCAGTAAACTCTGTTGTAGCTACTATCCCAATAATCGCGACTAAACAATTAGCATTCAGTCCAAACGGGAAATATTTATATTCTACTACTCCCTATTCTAATCCTCCTCATTATCAACTGGAAGTTATTTATTTGGTAAATAATAGTTATAAAAATATTAGTGAAAGTGAGAGTTATTACAATATTTGTCCTATTAATAATGCCCCTACAGGAAATGGTGCCGCCTGTTAAATAATCGCTGGGTGCAGGATTCGAACCTACGCAGGGAAAATCCCAACTGGCTCTCAAGGCCAGCGCTTTAACCGCTCAGCCAACCCAGCATTAATTTAACTATAACTTTATTGTTAAATAT
>JAJZJK010000010.1 GCA_021851145.1 Nanobdellota archaeon | reverse complement strand
CAAGGAAATGGAAAGATTTTAGATTATGGTAATGAAACTGGCATATACAGCCCTTTCCAATTCCAAGTTTATAAGCTCATAAACGCAACTTCATGCAGCGATTCAAAGATATTTAACATAGTAGTTGATCCAGCTTACTTTTCTTCTCCAACATACCGTTATATCTACAATGGTTTCAGTAACTACACAAACATATGCATAATCAATAAAGACAATAGCTGCAGTGCAAGCGAAATGGAAAAATTAAATATGTCGTTTTATGCTAACTAGATTCAGGTATTATTTGTATGCCACTATAATAGCCGTACTTTTGATAATTGCAATATTTTTTTACTACCAAACTTACTCATTAAACAGTTTGTACTCCTTCCATGAAACAAACTTGAATATGTCAGGGTTATGCTCGCAGAATACTCCTTCATTAGTTATTTACTACGCAGATAATTGCAGGACTTGCACTGACACAATAGATTCATTTCAAAATGTGACATCACTTTTTGGGTTATGGGGGAATAATACGTTTTATAGTGGATATTTCTGCGCATGGAAGTTTAATATATCTGCATATAACAGCAATACGACCAATGATCTGCCGGATGCAGCTATTTCAATATTTAATCAAATCGGAATGGACAGAGTTCCTATGATAGTATTCAATGGTAAATATTACAAGATAGGCGGGTTCTCAAACAATCAAACTGCTTATAATGAGATATTAAAGTACATCTGCCTTTCTATAAATGAATCAATGCCTCAGTGTAGCTAAATATGGCAAGAAAAATAGACAAGGAACTTATAGAAGCAATACTATCTGAGCTAGCGGATGGTAACAAGACTGGCTATGAGATATACAAAGCCCTCAAAAAAAGTGGGAGAAAAGTTTCAAGTAGGATAGTCTACCATTATTTGTACCTTGCATTAAAAGAAGGAAAAGTGACCGTTGAGAACAAGAATGAAATTGGAAATTTTAGCTGGGGCAATACTGTTAATAAAAGATATTACAAGGTTAAATGATCCCAAGATTTATTCCCGCTTTTACCAAGGATATCATCCCTCCTGGACGCCGTTCTTCTATATCTCTCAGAAAAGACAGGACTGCTTCTTCCTTTTTGCTCCTTTTAACTGCCTTTAAGTTTACCTTTTTCAGCCTAAAAAAACTGATTATTTCATTTTCAGATATATTGAATAAAGGACTAAATTTACCACTGTCGTCTATTTTTTTATCAGAAGGATTATGAAAAAGGAAAAACCCCATAACTGAAATAGCGAAATCTTCAAGGGTATATGAATGTAAAACCTTTCCATTCTCGCTTTCCATGTCTCTAACAATAAATTTTAGAAACTCTTTTCCGCACTTATTTTCACTGCCTAATTTGAAATTTTGATTTTTTATTTTGTATGAATTCATATTTGACCTAACCCTCTTTATTAGCATTCTCTCAAAATGTTTTTTGCAAAGATCCTGCTTTAAGTACTCTGAGTAAAAAACAGCCTCTCTACCGCAGATTACGCACTTTTTCTCTGTATCCATAAATATTAATTAGTTCATCTTTTACTATTAATATGCCAGCTAAGGTTATAGTGGTGATGAGCCCAAAAGGAGGAGTAGGAAAAACAACTACATCTGTAAACCTAGCCACGGCTATTTCTGAACTAAATAAAAAAACTTTGCTTATAGACGCAAACTTAGAAACCCCACATGTTGCTATTTATTATGGGTTTGTAGGGTTTAAGTATTCTTTAGAGGATGTATTAAATGAAAGAACTAAAATCGAAAACGCAATATACACGGGGGATAACCCTAATTTTCATTTATTGCCATCTAGAGTAACAAAAAGAGGAGAAAATAAATTGTCGCACAAGTTAATACAGATAAACGCTTATATTGAAAAACTTAAAGGTAGATATGATTTTATAATAATAGACTCCAGGCCGTCTTATGACATAGACTTTATAAAATTAATCAAGGATGCTAACAGCCTCATAATATCCAACCCAGATATAACCTCGATAATAGAGGCAAAAAAACTAAAGGAGGAGCTAGAAGATGCAAACCTAAACGTATTGGGACTTGTTATAAACAAAGTAAACTCCAGAATAAAAGATCAAATGACCGAAAAAGAAACTAGAGATTTAATGGAAATAAAAAATGTATGGAAGATTAGGGAAGATAATAAAGTATACAACGCTCTGAAGGTGGGGATACCGTTAGTTTTGTCTTCTCCAAAGAGCTTTGCAGCTAAAGATATAATAAATATAGCAAAACAATTAACTAAAATATGACTGTATACAGGATTGTTAAGTGCCCAAAATGTGGTAAATACCGAAAAACCTCTGCTTTAAAGGAAGTGAAATGCTTTTACTGCGGTAGGACTTTCACAGTGATGAACCACGTAGTAAGCAATGAAAATTATAAAAGGGATATAAACAAAAAAGAGGTTGAATTTAAAACATTTAAGGCTTAATTTTGTTTGTATACCTCTGAAACTTTATCGCCTAAGTGATAATTATACTTATTACAGTTTAATACATAATTTTCTTGATATGGAAAATAGCCAATAATAGGCTCTTTGCTTGCTTTAACAAGAAAACAGACTTTATTAGGGTTCTTTCTAATTAAAGAACAAAAATATACATTTTTTCCTTCAATTTCTTTGTTATTGTTTATTAGTTTTAGATGAGAATTATCGCTTCCAACCGTAAAGGCATGTGATATATACACATTATTATCATAGACTAATTCAGATAGAAACTCCGTGTACTTAAAATCATTATCAATGCTGTATAATTCTTTAAGCTTTGACTTTGTTATTTGCTCTAGCTGACTATAGGAGGGTATAAAGAGATTTAGGTTATACTCATCAGTCTCACCATTGTATTTTTTTCTTATTACTTTATTACCTTCATATTTGTATTGGGATCCTAGTTCGGTCTTAAACCCGATTATTTTTTCTAAATTATTATTTTCCACATTTTTATATGAATTTAAGTTGTATTTATACTTTACTATTTTGAAGTAGATATTAAAAGTAATAATTCTATGCAGGATTAAATACTTTTATTGTAAGTGCTAATTCTTAATATCATGCCT
Organism: Nanobdellota archaeon; assembly: GCA_021851145.1. GTDB lineage: Archaea > Nanobdellota > Nanobdellia > Parvarchaeales > Parvarchaeaceae > Parvarchaeum. The sequence continues at coordinate 13,428 of JAJZJK010000010.1, read as the reverse complement.
TGGTAGCTCAATGGCAGAGCATCTGCTTCGTAAGCAGGAGGTTGTGGGTTCGAAACCCACCCAAGGCTAATTTTAATTATAGGTTAGAACATCTTTTCTTGCATATGGTGACATACTTATATTTTAAAAACAAATAAAAAAGATATGAAAGGGCAGGAATCTCTTGAGATGGTGCTAATTTATTCAATAGCAATAATAGTTATAGGTTCGGTATTTTATATAATATTCACTTTCTTTCCTTCACTAACAGGAGCAACATCAACTCCGAGTTATTCTGGATTTTCCGGTTTTCAAGTACTACAACAAGGATATATATCTGCAAAATCCACATTTTACATTGAGTTTCAGAACCTGCTGAATGAAAATGTAAAAATAGACGGCATTTCAATGATAATATCTGGTGTAAACTACACTGGGTTTGTATGCTCAAAAACTTACCTCCCTGCATTGGAATCTACAGAATGTAATTTAACCTCTGTTTCTCTAGGCAGTTCTTTCAATGGAAATGGCTATATATATTATACTCCAACGAACATTTCATATACTCCGGTTATAGCATCGAGTGGAAATATAATTAATTGAGATAACGTTAGATATTTATACTTACAGATTTTAATTTATCCCTTATGGGATCATATAAATATATACACGCTAATGAGATGGCTTTGTATAAAAATGATGAAAGGAAAAAAGAGGTTTTACAAGAGGTAAGAAACCAGCCTATAATCCAAAGGGTAGAAAGGCCTACTAAGGTAGCAAAGGCTAAAACAGTAGGTTACAAAGCTAAACAAGGTTACATAGTAGTAAGAGTAAGAGTTAGCAAGGGAGATTTTAGAAGGCCGAGACCTAATCATGCTAGGAGACCAAGTAAAAGCGGAATATACTACAAATTAGACGTCAGTAAAGAAGACATCGCGAGGAATAGAGCTTTAAAAGTCTACAAAAACATGCAGGTTATTGGATCTTATTTTCTTATCGAAGATGGTAAGAATAAATGGTTTGAGATAATAATGGCAGACCATAAAGTATGCCCAAAGTAATTTAGTGAGTTTTTTATAGAGTCCATACTGATTATATATTGCTATATAAAAACAATTTAAATGAATACGTGCTAAGAATGGAATGGATATTGAACAGTTTCTATTCTTTGAAGTCCTTGTTGGTATAGTTATAGCTCTTACTATGTTTTTCCTTTTTTACAATAATTATTCTTCTATTTTCCCAGTAGGGTGTGATTCTTCTACAGCAGTGCTGCAGAACCAGTTCACAAGCGCTGAATATGGCTATTCAAATAGGATGGAAGGCACCCCTTTATTTAGGTGCTATGATGAAAATGCATGTTATAATGCCGCTACGGCGGAACAAACTTGTATAAGGCATTGGTGTTATTATGATTATTGGACAAATGGACAGGGTAGCACTTCTCAAGTAGAATCATGCATGGCCAGCCCTCCTGCAAATATAACAAGCGCATGCAGTGTAGTATCACCAACCAATACAGCTGATTTATTTAGTTGTTCAGAAAGTACTCTAGCAGTAAACAACGCAACAGACATACAGAATTGCGCAATAAATGTACCTGCCTGCATATCAGGAGACGGGCCATATTGCGCAGCATGTGTAGGGCAGTAATATGGATAAGAAAGGAAGTGTAGAATGGAGGCTGATATGGCTGATTCTCGTTATAATAACTGCAGTTGCAATTATAGGATTGGTAATCATACTATTCTATGCAAGCTCATCAAGTAGCTCTCCGTTTTCATATTTTGGAAATCTTTTAGGGGGAGGTTCTTAATGGAGGAGGGTATACTATTAACAATAGTCTTTGTTATATTTGTTGCAGTTGCCGGTATAATACTTGCAGTTGTTTCTTTTTCCCTTATTACTTCTTTCGGGACACTGAGCTTTGGAGTTAGTTGTTTTACAGCGTTTACTCAATATAAGATAATAAACACATTTTTATCGCCTTTTACAGGCGCGGCTTCGCTTTTTGGATTTTCAAATATAGTAATAAACCCAACACAGTCGGCACAGGTACAGAAAGAATGCCTACAGTCCTCTAATATAGACCAACAAAATACCGCTAGCTTTGCATCTTCGTTTTATACAGAAGCGTCTTCATGTTTCAGCTTATTCTCAGGAAGCAACGCTGGGATTGGTTCAGATATTATATCTGCCAGCAATCTTGATCAGATATTCAACTGTTATAAAGGATCAATTATAAGTCAAAGCAAAAATCTAAATTACTCATCAATTATAAGCAATATTGACAGCAATTACAATGGCAGTTACCCGCTGCAGGTGGTATTTATAACAAATGGAAGCAATGGAAACGCAGCATACATAACTCCCTCTGATGATCTTTCTAACTCCAGTTACACAGTAACTTATTTTGGTTATCCTTCAAATGGGATTAAAAACTGCGAAATAAGTTTTAGTGACCAATGCAGATATGTTTCAAGGTACCAGCAGCCATTTATAAATAACCTAGCCGTATGTGATTACTCAAATGAAACTACAAATCAAAGTAGGGAAACTGTAAGCTCACTTAGCAATGGTAACCCTTCCTTAGATGTAGTAAATGAAACAAGCGGGTGTGATTATTACGTACCTTTATGCGGTAAATTGAGCAATTATATGGTATACAGCCAAAGTAGAGTATTTGTTTGTATACCTGGACAATAAAAAGATTTGATAAAATATATCAAAGCAAGATATTAATTTATTGCATAAAAACACTATTTAAGTATGGCAGAGACACCTGGAGAGAGCGTTATATTTATAATTTTGGCAGTCGTATTTATAGCAGTAATAGTATCAATTGCAGGGTATCTTTTATTAGTTGGGATAAATCTTTCAAATAGCGGGATATGTTATGTAAGCTCGGAATTCACCAATTTCTATTATAATGGGCTTTGTGTATCAAAGTTCTTTTGCTTAAGCAGTACTCTTAAAAGCGAGGGTATAGCTCCACCGCTTTTTGGTTGCACTACCTCCACTTCCGCTTATGGGCCCAGTTCCCAGCCTTCTCAGGTATTTTCAACGGTAGGCACTGACTTAGCTAGCTGCTGGAACCAATATGGAGCAGGCCAAGGCCTAACAGTTCTTACTAGCTCACCTGCAACATGCTCAGTAGTGGATGTAAACATTAACAAAAACATAACTATAAACAACCTTACAAACTATCTTGAGACCAATGCTTACACAACGGAAGTTAGTTGTCTTGACCACACTGCAGTACAATCCTGTTCTGATCCTTTAACTAGCACAAACTTAAATGGATTTTCATGCGATTTAAGCGATCCAAGCATATGTGAAGCACAGTCATCTAATTACTTTAGCTGCAGAAGCGAACCGGGTTACACTGCATTTACTGAAGGGTATAACACAACAAGATATATACCTTTATATGGACCAACACCTCCAACAGCTGCAATAAACCTTTCTAGTTACTTATGTGAAGAATCTCAAGGTTGCTCTTTTAACACTTCTTTAGGAACATGTTCAACAATAAGTGGCAGTACTGCTTCATGCACTGATCTGTATACTAACTTTTGCAAGGGAAACAACTGCACTGTCGGATATGATTATACCACAAATTCATATGAAGCTCCAGCCTCCTGTGTCTTAACTGAACCGGTAAAAAGCACATCTATAATAAATGAGTCATATGCAACTTATTTAAGACCTGGGGATAATCTTATATTCAGCTATAAAAACATTAGTAATTCCAGTGCAAGCGGCTTTGTGTTGCCAAATAGCAGCAAATCTATAAACAATGCCCAAATATATTTAGTATACTTAAATTCATTGGTTGGAACCAGATTGCCACCCGTATCAATAAGCTTACCAAGCGAATGTGAACCTGCTACATTTCTTAATAATTACCCCTCTGCTGGAATAGAATATGAATGCTCAAGAGCAGTTTTATCAGGGGTAGCTGCAGATGCAATTTCGCCTTCAAATTCGGGATTAATTGTAGGAACTGCTCTTTCTGGATTTGGAGTTGCAGAGTGCTATAATAACACGGTATGTAAGGATGATGTAGCTCCCAATTTAGCCAGCAGTGCAGCAACGATTACTAATACTCTTCTTCATGCTACTGGTATAGAACAATGTGCACGGTCTTTATTCTATTTCTTTGCAGATTTACCACAAGAGATAGGGATAGCAAAGCCTAATTTCCTTGGGAGGAACTTAATGTATGTATGTATAGTAACAAAATAAAGGGAACAAGTGCAGTTGATTATTTTATAGTTATCATCCTATTAATCTCATTTTTAATAATAGGGGTAGTTATAGCAAGCTCGGTATTTCATTTTGCTATATTGCCTTCAGGAATAATAGCAAGTGGTAGCGGATCACCGGCAGCATGCAATGCAAATGTAACAAATATAAGCACGCCATCTAAACAGAATACATTCAAAATAACTGTATCAGACGGAAGCCCGGGGTTGGTGTATAATGTATTTGCAAGCAACACTCAAAGTAATCCTTCTGCTATATCCAGAATAGGCAATTATACTGCCGGGCTTAATCTATTTTCTGTAGATATCACCATAAAAAACCCAGGTATAAATACTGTAATAATAGGTAATACCTCTGGAAGCAATGCCTCAATAGACGGAGTAAAGTACTCTGCAGGAGGAACTTGTGAGACTGAAATAGCAGGCAATTAAATAAAAGGATGCAAAGTCCCATCCTGTTTTATAGTGTCAGGGTTATCCTTTATGTTTTTTATTATTTTTTTCATGGTTTTTTCTCTTTTCTTAGAAAGCCAATAGTAACCTTCGTCATTTGTCCCTCTAGTTATCAGTATAAATATGCTGCCAGCCGAAAACCTACCAACCCTTCCTCTCCTTTGTATGTTCCTTATTGCACTAGGTATAGTTTCATAAAAAATTGCAATATCTACACCTTTTATTGACATTCCTTCCTCGCTGACACTGGTAGACACAAGGACATTGTATACACCTGACTCAAAATCCCTTATTATGTTAACCTGCTCTTTTTGTGATAAGCCTCCTTTTCCCTGCCCTATAAATTCTATAGGCCTCACTCCAGGCAGGTGTGATATACTGTTGTATATAACTTCTACAGTGTCACGATATTGCGCAAAAATTATTGCTTTCTTGTCTTCGTTAAAATGCTTTGAAAAAATTAATTCAAGCTGCTTTAGCTTTGGATGTTCTATGCCTTGTTCTATCAATTCGGAAGTTCTTTTAGTTATTTCGATAAATCTGCTATTTGATGACAGCTCCTTATCTGTTTTTGCCTTTCCTTTTTGAACCTTTTCCAAGAAATTAAGGAAAGCCGTAAGACTTTGCGTTGAAAGCAGGTTATAAGCATGGTAAAGCTTCAAAAGCTTAGAGGTAAGTATTATTCCTCGGATGAGGTAGTAATTTCGTTTACCGCTCAGCATCTGCCTTTGAAGGCTTTTCTGCAGCAAAAGAATGGTAACTCTATTTATTCTGCTTTTCTGGGTATTCTTCAACAATCCAGTATCCTGTAATTCGCTTATGGACTCGCTTATTAAAAGTTTTAGGTTGTTAGAGAGTTCTATCATCTCGTTAGGCAGATCAACTTTTACCTCTTCTATATCTTTTTTCTGTATATATGGCACAACGTCAGCATCATCATCAGAACGTATTTCAACATTTGCTATCTGGAGATTGCTGCATATCATCTTTATTTTTTCCCTATCCGATGCTGGTGAAGCGGTAAGCCCAAGAATAAGCGGATGAAAAGACTGTTCAGAGTATCGCTTTGCAATCTTTACATAGGAATAATTCCCGATTGCATGGTGTGCTTCATCAACTATTAACAGGCTAAAATCCGAGAAATCTATAACTTTCTTTTCCATGTCATTCTCTATCGTCTGAGGCGTTGCAAATATCACCTGCGCATCTTCATAAATTTTCCCCCTGCTGCTACTAGAAACTGAACCACTTGCCATACCTTGTTTAACTGAGAGCAATGAAGAAAATGTCCTGTAATGCTGATTAGCAAGCGGTTTAGTTGGGGCTAAAAAAAGTATTTTAGAGGAGGGGTACTTCTCAAGCCTGTAATCTACTAGCATCGCGCTTATTATCGTCTTACCCAAGCCAGTTGGCAATACCACCAAGGTATTTCCAGTCTTTGCGGTTTCAAATATTTTATTTTGGTATTCTCTGTTTTCTATCTTTTCCTTGAAAAGTGTCATTTATGCACTCTCTGCTTTGCCGCTTTTTATCAATATCTGTGCTACATCCTTGTCTATTTCGATCACATTTGGAAAGCTGAACGGGCCGTAGGATTTATCATTTCTCCATACGAATTTTGGTATATCTGAAAGTATTTTTATTACGACCTTTTCACCATCGCTGTCATCGCTCTCTACCTTCTGGAGTTTTTTAGGTTCTATAGACCTTACTTCATTTATTATCCCGGATTTGTGTTCTTTGGACAGAGTAAGCAAGTTATCAAAAAGTATCCTTTCCTTTGAAAGCATGTTTGCCTTTGCCTGCTCGCTATCTGCATCCAATATGGACATACTTGCGATCTTAAGCATTCTTAAGTTTATTATTTGATCCAATGTAGATATTGCGTTTTTTATCTGTGTTGATATCTCTTCTGTCTTCTTCTCATCATTCATTTTCTTTGCTTCTTCCAGGGAGTTTTTGTTTATTGCAATGTACTCTTTCATCTCCTCCAGCATTTCATCTGTGAATTTTGTAAGAGTTCTGCTGTCCTCTTGTTCCTGTCTCCTTATTCTAAGAAATTCACTGTATGTGATCATAATCCCTAATAGCTATCGAAAGTATAAAAATGTTAATATGCGTTCTTAAATCCGGACGTTATTGATGAGCTTATGCCTGTAAAAAAGCCTGATATATCCTTTGACAAGGCAGATGGCCCGACAAAAAGGATATAGATGATAACTACAGTTATGCCCAGTACAATAGCAATTACATAAAACCAGATTGCTTCCATGTTATATGCTCGGTACTGAGGGTATAAGCTTGTGTATTGTGCCTGGAGAAAATATAACGAGATAGAAGATTATTAGGATTATCAAGACTATTAAAGTTATTATAAAAAGCAGGATATAGCTCTCTACGCCTTTTTTATTCAGATTACTCATAATTGCTCACATTTAAGGTATTTGACTTCGATATAAATGCCTTGAAAAGGTCTGTAAATTTATAAGGGGTGAAAATCTCTAGAAAAAATATTATTAACAGTATTCCAATTATTATAAGTATGATATAAAGAAAAATGCCACTTACAACCCCTTTTTCATTCATATGCCCTTACCATAAAGCCAGCTAAATGAAAATACGCTGGTCATATCCTTAGCGATTGTTGCGCCAGCCCCTTTAAACAAAACTGCTATTATTAATGCTGCAGAAAATACGATTATAGCAAGCACTATCGCGATTGTCTCAGTTATTGGCATCTGTCCTTTGCTGTTCATAAGTTAATTCACCGAAAATGGGGCCTTCCAATTAAGCAGCCCAACTCTCTTCTTAAGCTCATCATATATATAAGTAGAATCGCTATTTGCGATGAATAGCCCCATCTCAAGCGCCCTTTTAATGCTTGCACTGCCAAAGCGCTTTGAATTAACAAGCATTTCATATATCTCTGCCTGATCTGGAGTAAAAGAGGGTTTATGCTTTTCGGTTGAGGCTATGCTTGAAAAAGACTTTGAAACTCCTGAAAAATCATCCTTAAAAGCCCTGTATATATCCATAAAAGCATAATCCTTTTGTTGTTTTTTCTCTTTTGATTTAGCCTTTTCCTCTTCCTCTGCTTCTTTAACATACTTATCCAGATCCTTTTGTATAACGCTCAAAGAATGAAAAACAGTCTGGTCAACAGCAGCAAAGACCGTTTTCTGTATCTTTGCAATTTGTGCCTTCTTATAAAGGTAGAATTCTTCTGGAGTAAAACAGTAAGGGTATAAGTTAAAGTAAATAGTTCCTTCATAAGGCGGTTGGATTGGCTCTTTACTTGGCTTTTCCTTAAAGTCCATCTGCAATTTGATGCCGGATATAACCAGAGGCCCGTATTTTTTTATCCTGTCATAAATAAAAGATCTTTTATGCTCTTCGTACCCTCTTGTACTAAGGTTTCCGCCTAGACTTTTAGGCTCTACCTTTATTGGTATTTCTGGGCCTTTACTTTTAAACAGCTTTACATATTCTGCATTGTACTCTCCTGCATAGATTGATTTGTATGCAAACGCGGTAACAGAAAAGCTTTGATTTTCGAATATATCCGGCTTTGACGCCTTGTTAAAGTAATCTTTTGCATTTGTAATTGTATTCCAGCCCATCTTTGAAAGAAGCGAAAGATAGGAAGAGCACCAATCAACGTATAAGTTAAAAGAACCCATCTGGCTTTTAAGATATTCTAAATAAAGCGATTTTCTGCGCCTAAGCTCATTGCCGTTTATCTCTTTCCATTTTTCATATTCTATGTACCTGTTTTTAAGTATATTTTTATACTGTTCATTCCTGTCAATCTGCTGCACATCCTTAAGGCTTTTCACTTGGTAGAAAACCGACATTATATCTATAAAGCCCGGGCCCCCCTGGCTTTGAGTAGGGGATCTTGAAAGCGCTGAAAGGCTTGCTCCGCCTTTTCTGGCATCAACAATATCGAGAAATATTCTTTTTAATGCAAGTTCTGCCGCTTCAGATTTTTCCTTGTCGTGATCTTTTAGTTCATCGTAAAAATAAAGGTTTCTATCAAGTTCTGTAAGCGAATTAATTGTTGAAACAAGAGACTTTAAAATTGTGTTTATAGTTCCTAAAATCTGCATTACCCTGTCTTCCAGGTTTTTTCTCTTCTCAAATGCCATATTCATCAAGCTTGACATTGCAGAAGGATCCACAGATTCTGCTAGCCTAAGCGGCCTATACCCTATAGCCGCAAACATTTGCATTACAGAATAGTACTCTGGCTGGAAATGATACCTTTTTAGTATATCTTTAGTAAAATGGTAACCGGCTGCATTGCCAACGAATCCAGGGTCAGGCAATTCCTCCTGCGAAGCGTATCTAAAGTCTATCTCCCCTTTGTAATGTGAATCGCTACTTGAAGCCCTTGCCTCCAATTCGCCTATCCACCGCTCTAGCTCATTAACCTTGGTAGATGGCTCATCAAATTTTTTTGTTACCTGGCTTATTTCCCTTATATTCATAAATCTTATTAGATACTGCTAATTTAAATAATATATACAAATTATAAATCTAAATTAAAAAATCAGCTTTTTATGAAAAATTTAGCATGATAGCGGCTAAATTCTAAAAAGTTTAGCAAAGGCTTATAAATAATCAACTTCATAATCTCATAAATGGAGGTAATATGCATCAAACTGAGAATATAAATCCAATAGAAGCTACTTTAAACAAGCTTTTTTCGACGATAGACGCACTATCATCAAAGATAGATGAACTGAATGAAAGAGTAGATTACATGGGTTCTTTTGTAGGTTTAGAAGTCGGAGAAGGAGAGAATGCCGAATCAGTTGAACCTCCTGGACAGCTTGCCGGATTATCATTTGATGTTCTGAATAAGGTACTTCCATCAAAAGACGCAAATTCAATAAGGGCTTATTTCCTCAGAGTATTAAGCCTTTTCAGGAGATATATAAAAGCTATAGTGATATTTGGCAGCTCAAAAACCAAAACAGGAATGACAAGCACATCAGATATAGACGTTGCATTTATAGTAGATGATACAGATATACAGAAATTCACACTTGAACAGCTAAGGGACAGATTATTTGCAAAAATGGCAGAGATAGCAAGGGATTTCTCTGATAAGATACATGCACAGGCATACCCATTATCGGAATTTTGGGGTTCTATAATAAAACCTAATCCGGTCATACTTACATTGTTAAGGGATGGAGTAGCGGTATATGATACAGGATTTTTCGTCCCTATACAAATGCTATATAAAACAGGGAATATAATACCGACAACGGAGTCTATAAACAACAATGTTGAAAGCGCGGAAGGGCTTATAATGCTAGCTGAGAATGTACTAACTACAAAATTAAGCCTTGATCTTTACAATTCGGTAGTCGCTGCAGGTCAGGCACTTTTAATGGAATATGGATACTTGCCTCCTGTGCCTAAGCAAGTGGCAAAGGAATTGGAAGAGATAGCAGTCACAAAGGAAAAAGTTCTTACTAAAGAAGATACTGAAAAAGTAGACGATATAGTGAAGTGGTTCAAAAAAATAGACCATGGAGAGGTAAAAACGATAACCGGTGAGGATTTCGACAAGAAACTTAAAGACAGTAAATACTTAGTAGATAAGATAACATCAATAATAGACAAAATAAGAGAAACAAAAGGAGAGGCAAAACCTATAATAGATAAAGATTTATTAAAGCAGACAGATAAAGAAATAAAGGATAAATATCTACAAAAGGAGGAGTGATATGGCAAAAGTTTTATCTTATAGAAGGGGAAGAAAGACACAGAAAGTTAATCAGGCTATTGCTAGCATAGAAAAGGTAAATAGCAGAGAAGAGGCCAAGAAATTCATAGGCAAGAAGGTTGAAATTGCTTTTTCAAAATCTTCGATAAAAGGAGTTATAGTAAAGGCCCATGGTGGCAGAGGAAAAGTAGTAATCAGATTCAGAAGGGGATTGCCTGGACAAGCGATGAACCAGGAAATAAAGCTATTCTGAATTCAAGGATTTTATTAAATCGGAGAAATTGCTTTTCGTTCTAAAGCCTTTAGGTGATAAAACCGTTCTATTCTTGAATTTTGATATCCTTATTTCAGGCTGCTTTAAAAATGAGGATATCTCACTGGTAGTGTAGTAAGAGAATACTGGTAACTCACTCAAAATTGCATTTAGGTAGGATAAAAGCTTACTTGAGGATTCATCAGAAAATTTCATACTATTTTGCTTTAATGAAGATAGCATTTTAGTTACATATTTTTTATTATAAAGGCTTCCTAGCCACATTGGCCCTACCCTATGCATTTTACTGCCGCAATAATCGCATTTCTCCAACGTTTCAATTGTCCTATTTGGGCAGTTATAACACTGGTAAGCATACCCTATATTTGGTTTAATTCTTAAAGAATTTGCCTTAAAGTAAACACGAATAAAATTGCCTTCAAAGTTAAAAAGTATGGGGACAAGGTTTATTGAATGGGCTAAGGCAGCTTCAACCACTCTTTTTATCAGTATGCGTATGCCTATTTCATTGCTATAAGCAGTTTTAAGCGACAAAGAACCGTATTTTCTTAGACAGGCCTTTTGGGCGCTGCCAAGAAGAGCTGCTGTGTCTGTAGCGCTTACAGCAAGCACTCCCCCTCTTTTCAATAAATTTAATGCTGAGTCTAAGTAGAAAACTGGTGAGCCAAAAGGATCTATGTCGATGTAATCATATTTACTGCTGGATTTAAATGAAGTTGCTTCTGCATTATTTACAGTTTTAACGGTCATTAAGAGATTTTTCTTGTTAATTTCCAGATTTTGTTTTATTATGTTACTGGATTTTATGTCATTAAATGTGAACTTATTAAACTTCTTAGTCTCTGCACATAACCTTAAACCCCTAATCCCACTGCCAGAAAATAATTCTAAGCCTGTTGAGTTATCCTTTATTAAAGAAGAAACTAAAAGAACGTTGATATCACGATCAAATTTTCTTTTAGGATTGAAGAAGACTCCCGCTTTCTTGAGCTGCTTGTCCTCTGCATGGAAAATTACATTGCCCTCCTTAAAAAGCTCCATAATGATAAATAAATGAGCGATTAATAAAGATTTTTAGCGAGATTTGTTTAGTCATCTATCTTAAATCTTTCTTTGAGATTTAAGACCCTGTAAAGCTCTTTATACCTGTTTCTTATAGTAACTTCAGTTATACCTGCCGCCTTAGCAGCATCCCTTTGAGTCTTTTTCTCTTTGTTTATAAGAGTTGCAACATAAAGCACTGCTGCTGCTATTCCCATTGGGCCTTTTCCGCTTGTAAGCCCTTTATCCTCTGCTTCTTTAAGCAGTTTCACGGCATCTGAAACAGTTTTATTTGACACGCCTAATTCTGATGCAAACTTATAGATATAATCACTTGGTGAAGTTGGTAATATCTTTATTCCTAACTCTCTGCATAACAACCTATATGCTTTCCCAACTTCTTTTCTCTCAACTTCAAAAGTTTCTGAGATTTCGTCTAATGTAATAGGCCTATTGTGTTTTCTTGCAGCTGCGTAAAGTGCACCTGCTATAACACTTTCCATTGATCTGCCCCTCACAAGTCTTCTTGTTATTGCCTCTCTATACATTTTAGCTGCTTCTTCCTGTATTATGTTTGAAACGTGTAAACGATTACTTGCATGTCTTAATTCAGTTAATGCGAACTTAAGATTTCTTTCATATGCTGTGGAGATTCTAGGCTGCCATTTTCTTAATTTATAGAAGGTTCTTCTATTGGCGTTTGATAGCTTTATTGACTCACTTGCCTTTCCTATTACTGTACTCGTACCTTTATCATACTTTGCATAGCTTAGGGGAGAACCCATTCTTCCTTTTCCTTCATCTCTTTCATCTTCAAAGGAACGCCACTCTCTTCCGTAGTCTATAGTATCGCTTTCTATTACGTACCCGCAATTTTGGCAGACTAATTCTCCAGTTGTCTTATCATACATTACTGAAGTGCTGCCGCATGAAGGACATTTAACATTGTATTTACTTGTTACTACTTTCATAAGATTTAAATACTATGGGGATAACTAGTATATAAAGCTTTCGTTTTACAGAAATTTACCAATAAATCTGCTATAAAAGACAGGCATGGGCATTTTTTATCATTTACGTGGAGCTTTTACTTTGAAGATATAAGCTATAATACTTGTTACGCCCGCAATCAGTAATCCAACACCTACTCCTCTAAAATATAAGTTATTTACAAGATATGAAAATAAAATAAAGACTGCCGTTAAAACCAATTCAAAAGCTATAAGAGTTATATCAAGTTTTTTTAGTAGTTTGATTCTCCATTCCGGCCAAATGATACTTTTCTTGTTTACCATACTTTACATATGTTTAACTTTTTGTATTATTAAGCATTTTACTTATTAGCATATTTATAAATGTTCTAAAAAGCTTTAGTTCAAAAATTTAGAGAGGCTACAAGAATTAAGAAATACTTCCAAAAGTAACAGAAGGCATAATTCCATTTGGAGGCTGGGAAGGGGAATAATAATCTATCGAATTATTTGACCAGACTGCATCCTCTCCAGGCCCTCCTTGATTTGTATAGTCTATCTCTAGCCTGTAGCTGCCGTCTGTAGTTATAGTGCCGCTGTATTGTGTAGCGCCTTCTGGTACCCAAGCATTTATTATATTATTGGGGTTGTTTGAAGTGGATGACCCTCCTAGCCAAGGGATTAACGCTCCACCGGAATTAG
>JAJZJK010000048.1 GCA_021851145.1 Nanobdellota archaeon | reverse complement strand
GAGATGCTAAAAAAGATGATTATCAGAGGGGTGGATGTATTCAGGTTCAATTTATCCCATGGGGATAAAAATTACTTTAAGAGGGTTGTTGCAAATGTACGAAAAGCTGAATTGGAAACCAATAGAAAAGTTCTAATGTTTTTTGATCTTCCCGGGCCAAAATTAAGAACGGGTAAAGTTCACGGTGACAAATTGGATATAAAGGAAGGAACAGAATATACATTTGGCAAGAACGGGCAGATACAGGTTTCAGAGGAAATAATAAAACTAATAAGCCTTAAAAGTAAATTGCTTTTATCTGATGGGAAGATAGAATTCAAGCCAATACGAAAGGAGCTTGGCCTTTTGGTTGCAAAGGCCCTAAACAGTGGCGTTTTACTGAATGAGCAGAGCATAAACTTTAAGGGAATATCCTATCCTGGAAAATACCCTACAAAGAAGGATGAAGACGGGATAAAGTTCGGTTTGAGTCTTGGGATAGATACATTTGCTTTGTCCTTTATCTCAAGCGCAAAAGACATAGAAAATGTTAGAAAGATAGCAGGAGAGAAAAGCGTTTTGATAGCAAAGATAGAAAGGGTAGAAGCAGTAAAACATTTTGATGATATTGTTAAGGTTGCTGATGTGATAATGGTTGCAAGAGGGGACCTTGGTTTAAATATAGACATAGCAGATTTACCAGAGGTTCAAAAGAAGCTTCTTTCGGTTTGCAATGAAAATAGCAAGCCAGTTATAACTGCAACACAAATGCTTGAGTCTATGACAAATAATGTAATGCCTACCAGGGCGGAAGCAGATGATGTTTTTACAGCAATAGATGAGGGTACGGATGCAGTAATGCTTTCAGAGGAAACTGCAATAGGAGTTTATCCTTTAAAGGCACTTGCAATGCTGAAAAGAATAATCTCAAAATACCGCTATTCTGGAGTTTTAAAGAGATATAAATTAAACGATGAGCATGACGCAATATTGAGTTCTGCAATAGACTTAGTGGTAAACACAAAAATAGATAAAATAATAACATTTACGCGGTCCGGTACTAGTGCGTTTAAGCTTGCTAGGTATCACCTTCCTTTAGAGATATTTGCGGTAACTTCAAGCAATGTTGCTTTCTCCAAGTTTTTCTTTAGTAAAAATGTAAAGGGCATACTTGTCAAAAACCTTGAAAAGACAGAAAAAGAAATATTTAACATAGCAAAGGCTAATAAAATTAAAAAGTCTGTTGTCATATCGGGTCTGTCATCCAATAAGAATTCAACAGAGAATATAAGGATAATGAGCTTTTAACAAGGAAAGTCTTATTCCTGTTGCAGTTATAAAAAAGGAGGTAAATTAAAAGGATTTAGGGGTAAATATAAATATAATAGCAAATGTTAACCTATTTAAACGTAAAAAATCTATATCAGTAAATAAAACAATTGTAACTATACTATGGGACATCAGATAACGAAGAAGAGTACTCCTAGAAGAGGAAGTTTGCAGTATTACCCTATAAAGAAAAGCAAGCGGCCCTACAATACAGTTAATAATTTCAAGGATCTAGAAAAAGGAGAAGTGGGGGGATTTGCAGGCTATAAAGCAGGTATGCTGCAATTAGTTTATGTTGATTCTGATAAAAACTCTCCAACTTTTAAAATGGAAGTAATGACAAATGCTACTATAATTGAATGCCCTCCATTACTGGTTTGTGCTGTAAAATTTTACAATAAAGGAATAACTGTCGGTGAAAGCTGGGGCAGCAATCTTAATAAATATGTTCAGAGAAAGGTAAAATTCAAGGAAAATAACAAGAACCTAGAGGATTTTAAAGGAAAGGCAGATGATTTACGCCTTCTTGTTTCTACACAGCCTTGGGAGATAGGCATGAAGAAAAAGCCGGAGATGTTCGAATTGGCAGTTGGCGGTAATTTTGATGATAAACTGGAAACTGCCAAGAACTTTTTGAGCAAGTCAATAGACGTTTCTTCAGTTATTAAAGACGGCAATTTCGTTGATGTTGGGGCAATAACAAAGGGTAAAGGATTTCAGGGTTCAGTAAAACGTTATGGTGTAAAAATCTATCCAGTTCATGCAAGTAAATCAAGGAGAAAGGCCGGAAACCTTGGTGCAGAGAGCATGGCAAAAGTCCAGTATACAATACCACAGCACGGTAGGTTAGGGTTTAATTCAAGAGTAGAGTACAACAAGTTTGTTTTCAAGGTAGTAAAGGATCCTCAGGAGGTTAATATACCAAGCGGATACAAGCGCTACGGGAATTTAAAAGGAAGCGCAATAGTACTAAAGGGTTCCGTGCCCGGAAGTGCAAGCAGGTTAATTATAATGAGAAAAGCTATAAGGCCTACTAAGAAAGCAGAGCCAGTAAAAATAACATTGTTAAAGTGATATGGTAAAAATATTTTCGTCTGATGGAAAAGAGAATGGAGAAATCCAATTGCCGGAAGTATTTAGTACTAAATTCAATTACGCTACATTCAAAAAGGCTTTTTTAGCGGAGGAATCGGAAAAATTCCAGCTTAAGTATACCGATCCAATGGCAGGTAAAAGAAAAGTTGCAGAGCTTACTAAAAGAAGAAGGTCCTTCAAGACAAGCTATGGAAGGGGATTAGACAGAACTCCAAGAAAAACTCTTTCAAGAGTCGGTACAAATTTCAATTACGTTGGTGCAGTCGCTCCAAATACAGTGGGCGGAAGACAGGCACATGCCCCTAAAGCTGAAAAAAGGCTTGTAAAAGAGATAAATAAGAAAGAAAGGAAATTAGCCATAAAAATGGGAATTGCGGCATCAGCTGATGTCAAAAAGGTTTCAATGTTCC
>JAJZJK010000047.1 GCA_021851145.1 Nanobdellota archaeon | reverse complement strand
ATTATTTTCAATGGGGCAGCCGGGATTTGAACCCGGAACATCCAGAGCCCAAGTCTGGCATCATAACCAAGTTAGATCACCGCCCCATATAAGGTAAAGGATAAACATTCTTAGATTATAAGTTATTCTATTTTGTAACTATCTGAATTTTTAAGTCTAAGCTTTGCTTCTTTAATAGAAATATTACTTAATATCAACTCTCCTAATTTAATACTTCTTCCGTTTATTTTAGAGTATTCATAAAGCTTTTTGGTATCCCTTTCAAAATAGAAGCTTACCCCTGAAAAGAAAGTTATCCTTTCATTGCATATGTAAAATTTATTTATCTCATTTTTTGACAGGTAGAAAGATTGTATGTGTTTATCACTGGGATCCGAAACCGCACAGTTCCCATGTTCATACAGTATATTTTCAAGGTAGGATTCCAGCATTCCGTTTTTCTTTGACTCCTCTAATTTCGTTAAATCTGAAACTAAAATGTCTCTTTCTACAAGGTTTCTAAGATGAAAAAGAGAATTTAAGTAGTCTTTATCGTATATTTTTTTAAAATCTGGCAGCAGGTTATATTGCTCAAAAAGCTGTGAATCTAAAGAGATCTGCTCTTTGTAAGAATCTGAAATGCTTTCTAGGTCTTTTACCTTTTCTATTATAGCCTGCTTTAGAAGCCTTATATTATCTTTGTAGTCAGTTGGTTCCATTTTTAGTCAGTATTCACTGACCTCAAATAACGAACATAATTAACTCTTTCCCAATCACTAGAAGTGCCTAAGTAATGTACTAAAATTGCCGCTTTACTTATCTGTTTTTTGCTCATGATCTCGCAGTTCTCGGATATTGTTTTATAAAATGCTTTTATATTTTCCTCTTCTGATTCTTCTGGAATATTGCCAAATTTATAATTTTGTTTTAATTCCTTTACATTGTACATAAAGGACAGATTTTCCATTATCTCTTCAAGCTTAAACTTATCCGAGGAATCCAGACTTTTACTCAAATCATTAACAAAACCTTTTAGGTTATTTATGAAATAAGGGCTGTGGTCATCTTTACAATTAGTATCAAGCTGGAATATCTCTGTCAGTAGCTGCTTCCTAGACTTGGAGCAATTGTCTGCTATTTTAGAAAGCAGGCTATTTTCTAGTTTATTCTTTACGTAAACCATCAAAAAATATGAATAAAACTAATATTTAAGCTTATTTTTAGTAAAATTGACTCTAAGAATTAATCCATGTTGGAGAAGTTTATTATATTATCTTCATCCACTGCTCCCAAGAAAACTGCCCTGCAGCAATATCTCTTTATCCCTAGTTCATCAAGAACTTCCTTTGGCGACCTTTCTTTTGTTTCCTCTTTGTACTTCTCCCAGTACTGCGACAAAGGCTTCCCACAACTGTAACATCTCATCGGTATCATATCATTTCTATAACTGTAACTGTTCTTGTTATGCCAGGCATTTTCCTTATTTTCATAACGAATTCCTGTACATCATGCGTTGTCTTTGTGTTTATAACAAAAACTGCATCGTATTCCCCATAAACCAGAAAAGACTCAGTAACCTCTGAAAGTTTTTTAACGCTTGCAAAAGTTTTTTCAGTTTTTTCTGGAGCAATATTAACCAATACGATGGCTTTTACCATTGCTATTTAATGTCAAATCAAGATATTTAAGCTTTATGTAGCCTATATTATAGAGATAATATGATAGTAGTAGACATAGAAACATCCGGAACTAGCCCATATAAACACTCTATATTAAGCATAGGCGCGGTCGATTTCTCTAATCCTGAAAGGCAATTCTACCAAGAATGCCAGATTGAAAAAGACAAGGAATATACTGAAGAAGCTTTGAATGTAAACGGTTTTAAAAAAGAAGAATTAACCGACCCAAAAAAGAAAACCCTGGAAAGTGTTTTAAATGAGTTTATGAAGTGGATTGAACCGGTAGCAGATAAAACTATCGGCGGGCACAACGTGAACTTTGATGCCGGATTCCTCAACTATTCATTCAAAAGGCACAACATTAATTTTTCATTCGGACACAGGGTTATAGATACCCATTCGCTTGTTTATGCTTCCATACTTTCAAGAGGTCTAAATGTTCCAATAAAAAACGACAAGACAGACATAAACTCAGATTATGTTTTTAATTATGTAGGCTTGCCAGCTGAGCCAAAACCCCACAATGCTTTAAATGGAGCAAAAATGGAAGCGGAGGCTTTGTCTAGGTTAATATTCGGCAGAAAACTGTTAAAGGAGTATACAGATTATGAAGTTCCAGCATACCTTCCAAGGGTTTAATATTAATTAAAATAAAGATATTTATAAAGTATGAGCGAGAAAACCCATGATTTAAATCGTGGGATGAAAGCGAACGCAAAAAACATAAATAACAGCAGAGGTAAAATAACAATATGTTAACAGCGTATAAATTCAGGATGTATCCCAATAACGAACAAAAAGAAACATTCTCAAAATACTTCGGCTGCAACAGGGTAGTTTGGAACAAAGCTTTGGAATTGAGAGAAATCTACTACAAAGAGCATAAAGATGATAAAGCGAAGAAAGGATTAAATTACTATGATACTGCTAAGTTAATAAAAGAACTGAAGCAGAAAGAAGAGTACAAATGGCTGAAAGAAGCTAATTCACAGTCATTGCAGCAGGTATTGATGGACTTAGACAAAGCCTTCAAGGCATTCTTTAGAAGAATATCAAAATACCCCAATTACAAGAAGAAATCAAACAGGCAGTCATTTAGAGTTCCGCAGCATTTCAACTTCACTGATAATCTACTATACCTTCCTAAAATGGGAAAAGGGATAAAGATGGAAGTTCACAGGGAATTTCCTAGGGAGAAAGTAAAGCAATTGACAATAACAAAG
>JAJZJK010000046.1 GCA_021851145.1 Nanobdellota archaeon | reverse complement strand
TCCTCTTCTGCAACAACTACAAAATCACCTATGGATATAACTGCGCTGTAGGGTATCTCTTCAAAGCCTTTTTCATCTTTTTCAAATTGGAAAGTATTTGCATAAGAAGTAGGACTCTTTACAGAGAGATAAACTAACTCCCCTGTCCTTGCTTCATAAATTAAATCTTCTACTACTCCTATCTTTTTTCCGCTTTTTCCTACAATTGTCTTACCAACTACAGTCCTTGCATCTATTCTTTCTCCCTTAGTTACGCCTGCCATAATCAACCTCCCAATTATTTTATTAATATTTTTATATTAATATAATTAAATGGTTCTTAACTTAAAAAGCTTTTACCGTCATTAAAGAATATAAAGTACCTGTCATTTTCAATGTAGCCGCTCTCCACAGGATTTAAATTGCTTAAGTCTATATTTGAGGCCTTTAGCACAGAGATTATAAGGTGGCCATTTTCAGCAGTCAAACTAAAAAGCTTTTTAAGTATCTTACTTCTTTCTTCTTCGTTTATATCCTGCAGAACCGTAATACAAAAAACTATATTAAACTTTCCAACATAATCAAAATCCTGTATCGTTTTCTTTACCACAGAAACATTGCCCGATTTCTTTTTTATGATCATGTCTGCCATGTTGGAAGGTTCTAAAGCAGTTATTTCATTTTCTTTAAGAATATTTTCAAGTATTCCAGAGCCAGCTCCTGCATCCAGTATTTTATCGTCTTTTTTTATGGCCAATTTAGATAAAAAGAAACGTATTTTATTTTCCTGTTCCCTGGAATAAAGTTTTTCATAGCTGTTACCTATAGAATTATAGTAGGATACAGCATCCATTTTAATAAGATTTTGCGAAATATGCATTTACTTTGGCTTCCTTGCCACAGAATATGCATTTTTCGTTTATAAGCTTCTCATCTTCTAAGGGTATAAGCCTTGAAGTTGCACCTGTTTCGTTCTTTATTTTATCTTCACACTCTGGGGTACCGCACCAGGATGCTTTCACTATGTATAAACTTTCTTTAAGTGCCTTTATAAAATTTTCCTTTGAACTTTCTTCTTTTATCCTTTTTTTACCGTCCTCTCTGACGCCTTCAAGCATGCTTCTATGTATGTCTTCTAGCTTTTCTTTTACATCCCCAATTTCACTAAAAGGCATAACTGACTGCACATTGTTTATTCTTGTTTTCAGGGAAAGATTCTTATTATCAAGTTCTCTTTTTCCTATTTGTATCTTTAAAGGCACCCCTTTAAGGTCATATTCGTTGAGTTTCCAACCGGGGGAATACTCCTCCCTGCTGTCTAGGAGTACTCTTACGCCCATTTCTTTTAACTTTGATTCAATTTGACTGCAGTATTCTAGTATTTTATCCTTTTCTTCTTTTATAATCGGGATTATAACGCATTGATAAGGAGCAACATGCGGAGACAACACTAATCCTTTATCATCTCCGTGCACTAACAGCATTATACCTATTGAACGCATTGAAATACCCCAAGAGGTTTGAAAAGGATACTGTAATTCGTTCTTTTCATCTAAAAACTTTATGTCAAACGGCTTGGAAAAATTCTGGCCTAAGTAATGGGAAGTAGCAGCCTGTGACATAAAATTGTTTGAAAGTATTGCTTCGACTGTGTAGGTTGTTACAGCGCCTGCAAACTTTTCGCTCTGGCTTTTCTTACCTGCTATAACTGGAACTGCTAGCATCTCTTCAAGGAACTGTTTATAAAAGTTTAATATGTCTCTGGCATTCTTATCCGCTTCCTCTGCGGTCTTGAACACACAATGCCCTTCCTGCCACAGAACTTCCCTGCCTCTTAAAAACAACCTTGTTTCTTTGGTTTCCCACCTGACCATTGTGTTCCATTGATTTATTAAAAGCGGAAGATCTCTATAGCTTTTTATCCATTTTGAGTAACTGTCATACATTATTGTCTCGGAGGTTGGCCTTATAGCCAGCCTTTCATCTAACTCAGTATCCCCTCCTATGGTTACCCATGCCACTTCAGGATTAAATCCGGCTATATGCTCCTTTTCCTTTGAGAGTATGCTTTCCGGTATCAGCAATGGAAAATATGCATTTTTTACCCCTATTGACTTAAATTTACTATCAAGGTATTCTACGCTCCTTTCCCACATCTCATAACCATATGGGCGGTAAACTGCAAACCCTTTAACTACTGAGAAGTCTGCCATCTCAGACTTAATAACAACTTGGTTATACCAGGAAATCAAATCGCTTTCTTTCTTTACGCTTATTCCTTCTGCCATTAGTTTTTAATGCTATTTTAATTAATAAAGCTTAATTACTTTATTCTACAAATTATGTTAACTGCTGAGAAAGTATAAAAACGAGCAGTTATTTGTCTTATTTATGTCAAAATATCAGCTTGAAGAAATAGAAAAAAAATGGCGGAATGTCTATGAGGAAAAGAAAAGCTATGAAGCAGATTTAGATGAAAAAAAGGAAAAATTCTTTGTAACCGTTCCAGTAATGTACCCAGATGGAAGACTGCATACCGGACATATGTATACCTGGACTAGAGCAGATGTATTCGCAAGATTCCAGAGAATGAAAGGTAAAAACGTACTGTTTCCGCAAGGCTTTCACATGACAGGTGGGCCGATGGCAGGAATGTCCCTTAGACTGAAAAATGGCGATGAAAAGGCAATAAAAATAATGAAGGACCAGGGGGCTACAGACGAGGATATAAAAAGATTTGCAGGCAACCCTTTGGAGTTGGGTTTATACTTTGGGAAAACATATAAAAGTGATTTTAATTTAGTTGGAACATCTATAGACTGGAGAAGAAATTTCATACTTTCATACACCGAGCAATACTCAAAATTTGTCGAATGGCAGTTCAGAACTCTTAAGGAAATGGGATACATAACCCAAGGTGACCATCCTGTAGTTTGGTGTC
>JAJZJK010000009.1 GCA_021851145.1 Nanobdellota archaeon | reverse complement strand
GGTTTACCGTTGCTGTCTATTACAATGCCGCTTTTTATCTTAGATGTTAGCATAAGCTCAAGAGCTCTTCTTAAATTTAAAGTAAGGCTTAATTTTGGTATTTCTGATTTTGCTATCTCCATTATATTTCTTTCAGTTGGGAGCTTTTCATCCCTGTGAGGATCTTTTTTGCCCCTGTTGTTAGTCAACTTCTTTTCAAATATATAACTTAATATGTCCGAAGTGGAAATCTGTCCCAAAAGCTTGCCAAAATTGTCTACTATTGGCAAATTATCTATCCGGTTTATTGCAGCAAGTTTTTGCGCTCTGCCTATTGTATCATCCGTTCTTAGTATTGGAAAACGCCTTATAACAACATCCTCAACCTTAAAGGAATCGAATATCCTGTCATTTATCAGTAGCTTTAAAACATCGAAATCTGAAACAATCCCTATGACTTTTTTGTCTTCATCTATAACCGGCAGAGCTCCGACTCCGGAATCCTGCATAATGCTTATTGTCTGGCTTATGTTATCCTTTGCAAGAACTGCTGGAGATTTTTTCATGAAATCTCCCGCCTTTAAGTTTTTGTTTAAGTCTCTAGCTAACAAATCATAATAAAGTATTAACCCAGCGTATTTTTTATTCTGCACTACTGGCAGTTCCTTTATCTTTTTAGAGTCCATTATCTCAAGCGCTTTTTCAATGCTTGTGTTAAATTCTACCGTTACGACCTTTTTTGTCATTATTTTTGCGTTGTTCATATTCTTTATTCAAATACTTTTTAAGATAAATATCTTTTATCCTTCAAAAGGGATATCGCGCCCGCTATTATCCCGATTACAATATAGATTATTATCAGAGCATATGTTATAGCTCCCAAAGTAGAAAGCGGGAGGTATACCAGTATCAAAACTGAAAGTGAGTTAAATGGGATATATATTAACAATCCAAGCAAAGCGAATATACTGAAAAGGAAAACCAAAAATGTGCCAAAGACTTTGTTTTCCTTATTTGCTGACTTTAAGTAAAATGCAGCAATTATCATGAATATTCCTGCTATAATAAGCAAAGGCCCCAATACTATTACGCCGTCTTTTACGCTTGATATGCCGTTTAATGCAAGGTTCAAATACTGTAATGTGGTTGAGTTGCTGGAATTTGCCGCCGCGTTTAAAATACTCTGTGAGTTAAATGTCAATATTGATAAGTTCCCAATAATTGTAAGTATACCAGAAGCCATGGCTATAACCGCTGAAACAATTGCTAATAAGAAATTCAATGGTAATCCTTTTACGTTTGGCAAAGCTTTAGGCTCGTTTTTTTCTTTAGGTTTATCCATACTCTTTATTGCACATGCAGCTTTAAATTACTTTTTATTTTGCTTTATGCTAAATTTTTATTTGCAAATCATCTAGGGGTTAAGTCTGCGGGGCGTTCTTGGAAATGGCACAGCATACATTATATGAGGCAGTTTGCATATCCACATGACTAACCTGTCAACTCCCATCCCAAATCCAGAATGCGGTATTGCTCCGTATCTTCTAAGATCTATATACCACTCATAATCTTTTTCATTTAATCCTTCTTCTTTTAATCTTTTAAGAAGTGTTTCCTTGTCATCTACTCTCTGCCCTCCTCCTATAACCTCTCCGTAACCTTCAGGCGCAAGAAGATCATTGCATAAAACGTGCTTGCTGTCAGCTGCTGGCTTGTGATAAAATGGCTTTAACTCTATTGGATAGTCTATTGAGAAAAGTGGAACATCTAATTTGGAGGTTATAACCCGCTCTTCATCTGCTCCCAAATCCGCGCCATATTCTAGTTTTAATCCGTTCTTATTTGCTAAATCTATTACTTCTTCGTATTTCATTCGTAGAAATGGCTTGTTAACCACATTTTCAAGCATTGTTGTATCCCTCTTCAAAAGTTTGAGTTCATCTGCGTTTTTAATCAATACATTTTTTACTATATATTTTATTAATTTTTCTTCCAAATCCATTACATCTTCGTTTGTTTTGAATGCTATTTCCGCTTCGGCATGCCAGAACTCTGTCAAATGCCTCCAGGTTCTGCTTTTTTCTGCTCTGAAGGAGGGGGCAACTGTATAAATTTTCCATAAAGAATTGACCATCGCTTCAGCGTAAAGCTGCCAACTCTGGGTTAAATATGCTTTCTTGTTAAAATAATTCGTTTCAAATAGTGTAGCTCCACCTTCTACGCTTCCGCCTACAAATGATGGGGACTGTATCTCATAAAACCCGTTCTCGGAAAAGAATTCATGTATTGATGAGAAAACAGTTGACCTTACCTTCATTATAGCCGTCATTTTAGGGCTTCTAAGCCATAAATGCCGTTCATCAAAAAGAAAAACCTTTTTATGGCCTTTTTTAAGCGGAAAAGGTTCAGCAATAGAATATACTTTTATTTCCTTTACTGAAATTTCATATCCCCCTTCTGCCCTTTCATCCTTTTTAATGATCCCTTTTACATTGACAGAGGATTCCCTTGTTATTTCATTTACTTCATTGAAATTTTTATCTGAGGAGTGGCTTACGCACTGTATAATGCCGCTTGGGTCTCTTAGCATGAAAAAAGTGTTGTTCTTTCCCTTCCTTATGCTGTTTATAAATCCGTTTAAATCAACTTCCTTCCCTTCAAAATTGTCTTTTTTTATGTCATTTATATAATACTCCATATCTTGAATAAGGAGTTAGAGTATTTTATTCTTTTCTATCTAAAACAATAGCTTCTTGGCGCTAATCATATAATTTATATATGGGCAAAGACTATTTATTTTTATATGCCAAGCAGTAAAAACAAAGGCAAAGGTAAAAAGATGAAACAGGATCTAGATAAAAAACGTGGAGCACAAGCAGCATTAGACTACTTAGTAAGCTGGGGGTGGGTTCTGATAGTTATAGTATTAGTTTTAGTAATACTTTTCTCTTTAGGCATATTTAAAGTTCCATCTGCACCGACTATAATTACAGGTTTTCAAGGCATAACAATGCAGGCAGCGCAGGCCAATAACAGCATGATGGTTATAGAGATAACAAATGATTACAACCAGTTTGTCAATATCACAGGCATAACTGTAAATGTTAATGGTAATACATACACATCAGATTCATGCCTTGACAATATAATATCAAATGGGCAGTCTACTTTATGCAGGATACCTATAAGCATACCTACTAGCAGTTATTTATCAAAGATACAAATATCATTTACTCCCTACAAATCAACTACATACGAAGTTTCAAATGGAACAGTATCCTCAACATTGTTAAGCGGCTCAATACCAATAAACAATCAATTAACCTATTTCATAGAGAAAGGATTGCCTTATGGCAGTACGTTTACAGTTAACTATAACACTTCAACCAATTCTACAGTTGTTTCAAGCTCAAAAGACAACGTTTCCTTTAATTTGCCTTTCGGTAAGTATTATTTCACAGTGCCTTCTGTAAGTTATCAAGGTTGTGTTAGTGCACCTTCTCCATCTTCAGGTTACCACTCAACAGGTGCTAGCGAAGTAATAGCATTTATATCCAATTGTACTACAACATTCAGCGAATCAGGTTTGCCTTCTGGGCAGGTTTGGCAGTTAACTTTTAATGGCACAATTAAAACCGCTTCAACAGGTTCAACTATAACTTTTAAATCAAACGATACTGCAAATGCATATGTCAGTTATATAGCCACTGCAAAAAGTGATAGTCTCTATTGTATTTCATCTTATGACCCCTCAATATCCTTAGGTTCTTCGTATACTTTCAGTGCATGGAACTGCACAACTACCTTTTCAGAGACAGGCTTACCTTCAGGTCAAGGTTGGACAACAAACTATGATAATTCTGCTAATAAGGGTTCTACAAATTCTCTAATAACCTTTTCTAATAATGAAGTAACCAGCGTATCTGAAAGTTACGCTTTCTCAAATAGTAATCAGCTATCATGCGTAACCGGGTCAGTATTATTGTATATGGGCTCTTCTTACACTTTCAATAAGTGGAACTGTGGTACAAGTTTCAGTGAATCAGGTTTGCCTTCTGGGCAGAACTGGCAGGTGGAATACAATAACACCCTGTCAAGTGAAAGTTCAACTAGTTCCGCTATTACTTTTGAAGCATATAACTTAACAAATGTTGCAGTTTCTTATACTGCGTCTTCTTTAAGTGATAATTTAAACTGCAAAGGAAGCAGTACTCCTTCTACAGCAGTTGGTTCTTCGTATACTTTCAGTGCATGGAACTGCACAACTACATTCAGCGAAACTGGCCTGCCTTCAGATTATACCTGGACTGTAGATTACAACTCTACAACAAATAGTGTAAGTTCTCCGTCAAATATAGTGTTTTTAAATACTTTTAGTAGTTCAATTGCCTCTCCTTATTCGTATTCAGTAAATACTTTGACTAATTCTTCATCTTCACCATCCTGTATAACTACATACACTCCCTCGCCATCCTCAGGATCTACATTGGCCGGTAACTCAACTACAATATCATTTTCAGCATCAACAAAATGTAAAGTTATAACTACCTTTACTGAATCAGGTTTACCTAAATCTACTGCTTGGAATGTTACTTATGATGGTATCACGAACTCATCAAACTCCAATGTAATAACCTTCGATACATATTCAGGTTCTTATTCATATTCGATCCCTGGAAATTCTAGTTCAGCCCCAAACACTATTATTTCTAAAATTAATAGCGGTTTTCCATCTTCTACTTCATTAAGCCAGGATGCATATGATTCAGCAAATGGTGATATTTACGTTGCTAATTCAGGTTCAAACTCAGTAAGTGTTATAAGCTCTTCATCCAATTCTGTTATCAGTACTATCTCTGTAGGGTCTGGGCCAGATGCTATCGCATATGATTCAGCAAATGGTGATATTTACGTTGCTAATTCCGGTTCAAACTCAGTAAGTGTTATAAGCTCTTCATCCAATTCTGTAATTGCAACAGTAACCTATCGTATAGGCTCTGGGCCAATCAGTATTTTATACGATTCAGCAAATGGTGATATATACGTTGTGTCTTATGGTTCAGGCGTAGTTGGGATAATAAATCAAGATAATAATGTAATCGGTAATATAACTGTAGGTTCATATCCAGATGGTATTGCATATGATTCAGAGAATGGTAATATTTACGTTGCTAATTCAGGTTCAAACTCAGTAGATGTAATCAATAATGTAAATTCTGTTATTAAGACTGTTAATGTAGGTTCATATCCAGATGGTATTGCATATGATTCAGAGAATGGTAATATTTACGTTGTTAATTCAGGTTCAAACTCAGTAAGTATAATAAACTCTTCATCTAACTCAGTAATTGCAACTGTTTCTGTAGGGAGTGATCCGGATAGCATTGCATATGATTCAGCAAATGGTAATATCTACGTTGATAATGAGCTTACAAGCTCAGTAAGTGTTATAAGCTCTTCATCTAACTCAGTAATTGCAACTGTTTCGAATATTGGCTCTGACCCGGCGGGCATTGCATATGATTCAGCAAATGGTGAGATTTACGCTACTACAACCTCCCAAGTAACAGTAATAAGCTCCGTTAAATCCTTATTTGCCCCCTCTACAACATCTGGGTCTTTATCAGCCGGATCAACCGTTTCAGTTAATTATAAACCTTATTTCTATATTATTAAAACATTTGATAGTAGCAATTATCCCATTGGGCCATTTAGCATGGGGTATGATTATGCAAATGGGTATATGTATTATACTAATGATGTAGGAGATTCCCGCACAGTCAGCCCTTCACTTCAAATCACCGCAGAACTTGAATCCCTATCTTATTCAGATCCTGTTGGAATTGCATATGATTCAGCTAATGGGTATCTTGCGTCGTGCAGTAGTTCAACTAGTTCAACTGGTAATCTCTACGCAGTAATTTTATCAAGTCCAAATTACGCTAGCGTTGAAACTGATAATAATGTTGGAGCTTATCCTGCTGGAATTGCATATGATTCAGCTAATGGATACCTTTACGTTGCAGATTCTGGCGCTACTACTGTAAATGATATTAGTCCTTCTAATTCCGTTAGCTCAATTAATGTTGAGACATATCCTAACGGTGTTGCATATGATAAATCAAATGGGGATATATATATTACTGATGGAGATTACCTTAGTGTAATCAGCCCTTCAAATGGAGTTAATAATATTGATATTGGACACGCTATGTTGGGTGTTGCATATGATTCAGAGAATGGTGATATATATGTTACAAACTATAACGAAAACTCAGTAAGTGTAATTGATTCCTCATCTAACTCAGTAATTGCAACTATCTCTGTCGGCTCTTATCCATATGCTATTGCATATGATTCAGAGAATGGTGATATATATGTTACAAACTATAAATCAAACTCAGTAAGTATAATAAACTCTTCATCTAACTCAGTAATTGCAACTATCTCATTAAGTGGTGGGCCAGATTCAATTGCATATGACGCAGCAAACGGTTATATGTTTGTGGGGTATAATGACTACGTTAGCGTTTTGTCTTAGTGTAAAAATTTAAGTAATATTTATTATAATTAGATTGTAAAGCTTTATTGGTATACCAAAAGATTTAAATAATAAACACTTCTTTATAGTATATCAAAATTGATAAAATGATAAAAAGGAGGATAAAAATATGGCAGAAACAAAACCACACATGAATTTGATTTTCATAGGGCACGTAGACTCAGGTAAGTCTACTACAGTAGGAAGATTGCTTTATGAAACAGGGAGTTTCAGTGAACAGGACAAGGCAAAGATCCAGAAAGACATTGAGACCTTAGGAAAAGTAGACTTTGAGTTTGCTTACTTCTTAGATACATCTGGTGAAGAGAGAAAGAAGGGTGTAACAATCGACTTAAGCCATGAAAAATTCGTTACAGACAAATATGAATTTACAATAATTGATGCACCAGGGCACGTTGACTTTATTAAGAACATGATTACAGGTGCTTCAGAAGCAGATGCAGCAGTATTGGTTGTAGATGCTAAAGAAGGTGTAATGCAGCAGACAAGGGAGCATGTTTACCTAGCAAGGGTCTTTGGTATAAAGAATCTTATAATTGCAATGAACAAGATGGACCTCTTGAATTATGATGAAGCAAAATACAAGGAAGTGAAGGACTCAGTAATGAAGGTTGTAAAGGCTTCTTATGCAAATGCAGAAAGTCTGAATTACATACCAATCTCTTCTAAAAACGGTGAAAACCTTAAGGTAAAGAGCGAAAAGATGCCTTGGTACACTGGGCCAACACTATTAGATGCTTTAAACAATTTGCCATTACCAGAAAGACCTACTCAATTGCCATTGAGAATCCCAATAGAGGATGTGTACTCAATACAGGGTGTAGGAACTGTTCCGGTTGGAAAGGTTGTAAGTGGAGTTATGAAGCCTGGAGACAAGATAATCTTTGAGCCTTCACATGTTACAGCAGAGGTTAAATCGATACAGATGCACTATCAAAACCTTGATCAGGCACAGCCTGGTGACAATATCGGCTTCAATGTAAGGGGTATTGAAAAGGAACAGGTAAAAAGAGGAGATATAGCTGGATTAGTATCAGCACCTCCAACAGTTGTTACTGAATTTACCGCTCAGATAATCGTTCTTAACCACCCAACTGCAATATCTGCCGGCTACAGCCCAGTACTTCATGCACACACTGCACAGGTTCCAGTCAAGTTTAAGAAGATTCTTAGACGGCTTGATCCAAAGACAGGACAGACAGCAGAGGAAAACCCGGCAACTATAAAGCAGGGAGATGCAGCTATAGTAGTTTTGGAGCCTCTTAAACCGCTTTCAATAGAAAAATCCGATGTAATACCTCAATTGGCAGGATTTGCCATAAGGGACATGGGTTTGACGATTGCAGCTGGAAGATGCATAGATCTTGTAGCTAAGACGTAAATAACATTAAATGCCGATAGTATTTTACTGTCGGCGCCTTTATTTTTTAGTTTTGCCTTTAGCGCTAGCTTTTTCTTTCTTTTCAACTTTGCATGCAGGATTTACGCAGAATATGTAAGTTCTCTTACTTTCTTTAGCATGCCATTCTATCATATGTATACCGCATTTTGGACAGGATTGCGGGGATATAAAAAAGTAGCCGGATTGTGGCAAAGGCATACCAAAGTGGCATTTAGGGTAGTCACTGCAGCCTACAAATCTTTTATGGCTTTTCTTTGAAACCACCAATTTTAGTTTTCCGCCGCTTTTAGGGCATGTCCCAAATATGTATTGCTGCAGAAGGGCTTTATGCATAAGCTCTTTTATTTCCTTTCTCTTGCCCTGTAGCTTTTTAAGTACTTTTCTAAGCATTTCTCTGGATTGATCTACTACCTCTGCCTTTTTCTTCTGCCCTTCCTCTATTAATTTCATCTCTTTCTCTATTGTTGCAGTTAGTTCAGGCCCAGTTATCTCATCTGATACTTTCTGCATGTTCTCTATAACTGCAAATGCAACTTCACTTGGGATAAGGGTTTTGCTTGTTGATATATACCTCCTTTCCATGAGCTTTTTAAGTATCTCCGGGCGCGTGGCTTTCGTTCCAAGGTTTAGGTCTTCCATTAGTTTTAATATAGTTCCCTGTGAATAGTTTCCAGGAGGGGTTGTAAAGTCCTCAATTTCATCAATCTTTGATATCTTAAGGGTTTCCCCCTTCTTTATTTCCGGAAGTATGTTTTCTTCGTATTTTGAAAATATATAAACAGATCTCCATCCGGGAATCAATATTCTGCTTCCTTTAGCCGTAAATTCATTTCCCTTTATATTAAGTTTTATTGATATTATCTCTTCTTCAGATTCATCAGACAGTGTAGCTAAAAATCTCCGGCTTATCAAATCAAATATCCTTGCCTCCTGAGGATTTAGTTTCTCATTCGGTAATTTTACAGGGTGGATTGGAGGATGGTCTTTGGCTTCCTTACCCTTTGTCGGATTAAGGAGTTTTTTCATTATTTCTGAAACGGCTTTTGCGTATGAGCTTGAATTTCTTAATTCGTTAAGTATCTCCTTCAGGTCTAAAGTAGGTGGGTAAGCCTCGCTATCCGTTCTAGGGTAAGAAACATAACCCTTCATGTACAATCCCTGAACTATACGCATGGCATTTGGTACAGAAAAGCCTATTGCGGCAGCGCTTCTAAGGAAAGACGTTGTGTTAAAAGGCTTAGGGGGAGGCATCCTCCTTTTTTTCTCTTCCACGCTATTTATCTCAGCTTTTTTCTCGTTTTTTATCTTTCTTAGTTTCTCGGCGGTTTTTTCGTCAAATACTCTTCCTTTTTTGTATTCTGCCAAAAATTCAGAGTCCTTTGTTTGTATGGTAGCTAAAAATCTCCAGTACTTTTCAGGTTTGAATGCCCTCCTTTCTGAGTCCCTGCCGACTATAAGTGCAAGTGTAGGTGTCTGAACCCTTCCAACGGATAAGAAAGAATTCCCAAGCCTTTCTGCTGCAAGAGACATAAATCTTGTTAGGACTGCTCCTAGAATAAGGTCAATCTCCCTTCTGGCATCGGCACTGTCAGAAAGGTCCTTATTTGGTTTTTGTAGGTTTTTAAATGCCTCAGACAATTCTTTTGTTGTAAGGGAAGAGAAAACGCTTCTGTATATCTTTGATTTGTTGTTTTCTTCCTTCACCACATCAATTGCTTCAAAGCCTATTGACTCGCCTTCAGTATCATAGTCTGTTGCTATTATGACTTTGTCCGCGTTTTTTGCAAACTTCTTTATTACGGCTATGTTATCTTCAGCAGTAGGGGTATAAACCAGCTTTGCATCGATCATCTTCATCAATGTCTCATCATTCCACTTTCTGAAAGTCTCCGGGTATCTTACATTCTTTATGTGACCTTTAAGCGGCATTACGACGGTTTCTTCACCATTTATCTGTGTATACCAAACTTTAACTGGCCCGAACTCTTGTGTTCTTATCTTTGTTTCAGCAAGGTTTTTAGCAATAGTTTCTGCAGCAGTGCTTTTTTCTGCTATGATTAGTTGCATTTTAGAATAATATATATAGTAATATATAAGTTTATCTTATGATAGTCCCGTTTATCTCTTTACCTTCCAGGTATCTTTGTATGTCTTTGACTGCATTAGTAACAACAACTTCTATATTATTGTTTTTGCAGATTTTTGCAGCCAGAGGGTCAAATATAAAGTTCATCCCCGGAACACGTTTGCCTTTTGTAAGCGTATAAAGTTTATCGAAACTGATCTCTTTTAGTAGTTTTACATCATCAAATTTCCTAGGATCTTTGTCATAAACCCCGACCTCTTTAGACATGTTAAATATTACCTTGGAGTGCGTTGAAACAGCAGCGTATGCTGCGCAAGTATCCGTTGTCCATCCGGGTAGGTAACCGCCAGTAAGCGTTATCTTTTTGTTTACTTTTATCTTTCTGGGATCAGTATCTGTGTAATCTGCCTTAAAGGCCTTTGACATTACCCATGCATTTATGTGAGTGCACTTTATTCCAACTGTATGCAGTTCCTTTTCACTGAGGCTGAAATCTCTGGCAAAATTTATGTAATCTCTGGCAATCGGGCCTCCGCCGGTTATAACTAAAAATTTTTCATTTATTTTTTTAAGTTCATTAAAAAGCAAAGAAGTATCTTTCTTCTTATCAAAGAGAAACGAGCCGCCAAGCGATATTACTGCCGCCATTTAAATTTAAGGAAAGTAGAGTTTAAATAACTATTTTGTACCCTGTAAAAGTTATTAAATAACGAACAACTATTAAATAAATCAAAGCGGAGTAGAGCAGCCAGGAGTGCTCGCTGGGCTCATAACCCAGAGGTCGTGTGGTTCAAATCCCACCTCCGCTATAAAATAATGTAGTAGCATTGAAGATATAATGGAAAAATTTTACATAACTACGCCGATTTACTATGTTAATGACAAGCCGCACATCGGCCATGCTTATACCTCTATAATAGCGGATGTATTCGCAAGATGGCACAGGCTAAATAATGAAAAAGTTTTCTTTTTGACAGGTACGGATGAACATGGGGGGAAGATAGAGAAGGCTGCAGCAGAAAAGCACAAAACTCCAAAAGAGCTTGTAGACGAGACTTCACAAAAGTATAAGGACACTTGGGCAAAACTCAATGTTTCTTATGACAAATTTATAAGGACTACTGACAAAGACCATGAAGAGGCAGTAAAGGAATTCATAAAAAAAGTCTTTGAAAAAGGGGACATATACAAGGGAGAGTATGAGGGATTTTACTGTTTACCGGATGAAAGATACATAACTGAAACAGAGCTTGTAGACGGCAAATGCCCTGATTGCGGAAGGGATGTTCAAAAGATAAAAGAAGAGGCGTATTTTTTTAGATTAAGAAAGTACAAAAATGATATAATCAAGCTCATAGAAGGAGGTTTAATAATACCGGAAAAGAACGCAAAAGAGATGCTAAACAGGTTAAAAGGGGAGTTAAAAGATTTGGACATAACAAGAAAAAGCGTTTCATGGGGAATAAAGTTTCCATTTGATGAAAGCCATTCAGTCTATGTCTGGTTTGACGCTCTGCTTAACTATTTAAGTGCTTTGAATTGGCCGGACGGAAAAGAGTTTAAAGAATTCTGGCCTGCTGATGTTCATCTTGTCGGGAAGGAGATAGTTTGGTTCCATTCAGTCATATGGCCTGCAATGCTTTTGTCTGCCGGTTTGCCTCTGCCTAAAAATGTGTTGGCTCACGGATGGTGGACAGTCGATGGAAAAAAGATGAGCAAATCTTTAGGAAACGTCATTGACCCTGTCGAAATTGCAGATAAATATTCAGCGGATGCGTTTAGATACTTTTTATTGAGAGAAAAGCCGACGTGGGAGGATGGTGATTTTTCAGAATCGGCATTAAAGGAAAGAATAAACGGAGAATTAATGGCCAATCTAAGCAATTTGGTTGCCAGAGTTTTAACCTTAGCAGAAAAATTCAATGGTAAAATAGAAGGTAAAGTAGAATTAGATGGTTTTATCGATAAAAAAGAAATAATTGAAAACTTTGATAAAAAGGACGTTTATTCCGCTTTAAATCTTACATTTGAGAGTATAAGGAAAATAAACAAGTATGTAAATGACAAGGAGCCTTGGAAACTCGAAGGAAAAGAGCTATCAAATGTGCTTTACAATTCTTTGGAAGCCATAAGAATTGCTTCTATATTTCTAAAGCCATTCATGCCATCAACAGCAGAAAAAATTGAAAAGAAATTAGGCGTAACCCCACAATTGTTGTCAGATGCAGTTTTTAAAGAATTCTCTACTAAAGTTGAAAGAGGGGAGAACCTTTTTAACAAGATAAATTAAGAAAACGAAGACTCTGGAAAACCCTGCTTAACTAGTATGTCCTTCACTTTATCAACATGTTCCCCCTGCAGCTCTATCATCCCGTCCTTAAAAGTACCGCCGCAGGCTATCTTTGTCTTAAGTGTCTTTGTTAAATCTTTTATATTTACAGCCTTTGGATCTAAGCCATTTATGATAGTAACCATTTTTTTGAAAGAAACCTTTTTGGTGTAAATCTTTATCTTCTGCGTTTCCTGTGATATGGTTCCGCAGATACAAAGGTCTTTTGGAAGACCGCAAACTGGACAAACTTCTGTCATTTTTTATCTTTTTATTAAACCCCTTACAAAATTTATAGTCTATATATGATTAGATACCTATATAAATCTTTCTAATACTGCAGTTAAACTGTAGTTTTTGTATCCAAACTTTATAAATAATGGTAAAAGCATCTATAAACTATGAGATTTCAAGACATCAAGGAAAAATTGCATTTACCGGAGTGGGCGGAAATAACCTCAAGCCAGTTTTCTGATATATCCTTTAGTTGCATAAAGTACGCTAAACTCAGTAAGACAGACCCATTAAAAGTTGCAGAAGAAACTGCAAAAGAGATTAAATCTGAATATGTAAAGAAAGCAGTTGCATTGAATGGTTATGTAAACATAGATTTGGACTTTGATGAACTGGAAAAACAGGAAAAAATACTTAGCAAAATAGCCCTAAAAAACACAAATAATTCATTTTCTGGGAAAACGATTAGACTTGAGCATACATCTGTAAACCCAAATAAAGCGCTTCATATAGGGCACATGAGAAATTCTTACATAGGGGAATTCATCAGAAAATCCCTTCTTTACAGCTCTGCAAATGTTATAACCTCTAATTTCATTGAGGATACTGGAGCACAAGTTGCCGATATAATAGTTGGTTTTAAGTATCTTAATAAGAAAATAGAAACCGATGAAAAGTTTGATTTATACTGCTCCAAGATATACAAGGAAGTTAACGAAGACTATGAAAAAGATAAGTCCCTGTTGGAGAAAAGAAAAGAGGTTTTGTTAAAAATAGAGCAGGGGGACGAAAGCACATTAGAATTCCTTGATTCTATAGTTAACAAGGTGCTTCTTGCGCAGCTTTCTACTTTAATAAGAGAGAATATAAAATACAATCTTTTAGACCTTGAGCGTTATATCTTAAAAGAAGGGATTGTCAAGGCAGCTTTGGACAAGCTGATGTCAGAAGGAATTGCCAAAATATCCGAAAATGAGAAAAACAAAGGGTGCATAGTAACCAATTTAGAAGGCAATGAAGTAACGCTTACAAGGTCTGATGGAACTTCTTTGTATATAGCAAAGGACATTGCATATGCAATGATAAAACACAGCATACTAAAAGAAAAGATAAAATACAAGAAATTTTCAACAAATGCGGATGGAACTGATATATTGCTGTCAAGCAATAATGGGGAAGAAATTGGACTACAAAAAATAGATGTCTCATTTACATTAACGGATTCGGCTCAAAATGCTGAGCAGCAGGCTGTAAAATCAATAATAGAAAGGTTCTCAGGTAAAGACTCCTATAATCATTATGGTTATGAACCAGTTGCTATATCCAATGATACCGCATCTTACCTGGGCATAGATACCGAAGAAAAGTTCATGAGGATGAGCGGAAGAAAAGGGATAACTATAGAATTTGATAATTTAGTTGATAAAGTAAATAGTAGGGTTATAGAGGAATCAAGTAAGAACGGTAGAAAAATGGAAGAAAGCTCTGCCAGGCAGTTGGCATCAAATGTAATTAGATACTATATATTAAGGTTTTCTCCGTCAAAAATGGTCATATTCGATATAAACGATGCAACTTCATTAAAAGGAGACAGTGCTGTATACATAAACTACAGTTATTCAAGGGCTTTGAGCATACTAAAGAAGGCGGATAAAAAAAGCTTTAAGCCGGCACAATTTGATGGTAATGAGACAAAGTTTATAAAAGAAATTATTTTTTGGGAGGAGGCTCTTGATAATGCAGTTTCAAATCTTAAACCGAATTTGATTTGTGAGTATCTCCACAGGATTTCAGATGCATTTAATGCCTTTTATGAAAAGAACAGGATAATAGGGGATGAAAGGGAAGAAAGTAGACTTGTAATTGTTAATGCATTTAAAGATATTGTAGAAAATCTCTCAAGGTTTTTGGGAATAGAATTAGTTGAAAAAATTTAATATTTGTTTCTTTATAAACTACAGGAAATCTAAACATATATTTATTATTAGGGAGATAGTATTGATTGGTGGTTAAAGTACTATGGATGAAACTCAGCTTAACATTCTTTTCTCAAATGGCATACTTGTAGATTCTTCTATAAAGGATGTTAATATCCCGGATATTGAAGGATTTATAAAATTACTTAAAGAAAATAATGTAGATTTTCTTGATATAGATCTATTTCATAAATTATATGATGGTGAAGCAAGCACAGACTCAAGCGTAGAGGTTATAAAAAACTATGAAGGAGAAATATCTGCGGCAAAACCCGCAAATTGGGTGAACTATTTTAATGACAGGTTCAACAGACTAAAGACTATTTTAATGGTAAAAGACAGATCGGGTTTGCTTTCCCTTGCAAATATAAAAAACATGCCTCAAAGCTCAGATGTAAAATCCATAGTCATGGTCTCATCCGTTTCTATCAGCCCTGTAAAAAAATATACAATACTGGATATAGAGGACAATACTGGAAGCTATAAAGCAATTATAACAAATTCAAATCAGGAAATATTAGAAGACCAGGTAGTCATTATAAGCGGGAGAAAATACAATGATGCTATTTTTGTAAAGGACATAGTCTTCCCGGATATACAGATGAAAGAGAAAGTTAAGCAGGAAATGGACGACGCATTTATACTTTTTTTATCCGATATACATGTCGGGTCTAAGCTTTTTGTAGAGGATGCGTTCGAAAAATTTATAAAGTGGATAAACGGAGAAATACCTGAGTATTCAAATATATCCAAGTTGGTCAAGTTTATTGTATTGAATGGAGATCTTATAGACGGCATAGGTGTATATCCCGACCAGGAGAAAGAGCTTGCAATAACTGATTTAAAAGGGCAGTATGATAAGTTATACAGCTTCCTTGATAGAATACCTAAAAACATAAAAATTATATTGTCACAAGGGAATCATGATGCCACGCACATAGCAGAGCCACAACCAAAGCTAGATAAAGTATTTGCAGAAAGTTTATACAAGTTAAAAAATGCAGTTTTCCTTTCAAACCCGTATCAAGTAAATTTAATTGTTGGTAAATCTAAGATAAATCTTCTTTCTTATCACGGTTTTAGCATCACTTACTATGCGAATAAAATTCCAAAATACACAAAGATGGATGCAGAGGATATTGAAAACATAATGAAAATACAGCTAAAGTCACGGCACCTGGCGCCAACACATGGTTCTACGCAGCTGATGCCATTGACAAGAGATTATTTAGTTATAGATGAAACCCCCGACATATATGCTACAGGGCATATACACAAAACGCTCGCTTCGATTTACAAAGGAACTGTACTTATAAATTCATCATGCTGGCAGCATCAAACTTCTTATCAGAAAAAGTATGGTATGGTGCCGGACGTTGCCAAGATCCCTGTTGTAAATATGCGTGATAAAAGCTTTCAAATCCTAGATTTTTTAGGGGATAAAGTGCAAACATACAAAAAAGGCTTGAAGGAGGAATAAAATGGAAGGTAAACTAATTGTGATAGAAGGGATAGATGGAGCAGGCAAAGCTACGCAGGCTAAAATCTTAAAAGAAAAACTTGAAAGTGAAGGCAAACAAGTTTCTGTTTATTCATATCCAGATTATTCTTCAGTATATGGCGAAAGGATAAAGTCGTTTCTTTATAAAAAAATAGAGATTAAGGTAGACGAGTTATTCATGCTGTATCTTATAGACATGGTAAAAGACAGGCATAAGATTGCGGATGATATTAAAAATGGAAATTATGTAATAATAGACAGGTTTTTCTTTTCTACAATTGCCTACCAATCTGCAGGCGGTTTCTCTTATGAGAATGGGAAAGAATTTGTTAAACTGTTGGGGATGCCATCAATTGACGTTGTATTTTATATAAATGTTCCAGTTGATATTTCCATGCAGAGAAAGGAAAAACAAAAAGGAAAGATGGACGTAGATAAATTCGAGAGTAATAAACTGTTTCTTTCAAAGGTTTCTACCTTTTATAGCAAATTAAAAAATGAGAGTTTCTATGCAAAAAAATGGTTAGAAATTGACGGTAACAAAACCATAGATGAGATATCTTATTTAATAAAAGAAAACATTGATTAATATGAAAGGAAAATTTATCGCTATAGAGGGCATAGACAATGCCGGGAAAGGCACACAGGCGGTTTTATTAGCTGAGTATCTTAGGTCTAAAGGCTTTAAGGTTCTTTTAACAAAAGAACCAACTAACGGCATACTTGGAGGAATATCAAAGGCAGCTTTAAATAAAGAGTTAAATTTATCCAATAGGGCGTTGCAATTGTTATTCTGCGCAGATAGAGCACACCATCTTGAAACTGAAATTGAGCCTGCTATGAAAGACGGCTTTATAGTAGTATGTGACAGATATTTCTTCTCTACTTTAGCGTACGGTTTTGCATCCAATATAAATTACAAATGGCTTCGTTCTGTAAATATCAGCTTTAGAAAGCCAGACTTAGGGATATATCTGGACTTAGACCCTAAAACTTCTTTGTCAAGGGCCGCGAAGCAAGTTGATGGATTACAGCTTTTTGACAACCTGGAAAAGATCTCTAAAGTAAGACATGCTTACCTTTCAATAGCGAAGGAATTTCATCTTAAAAAAATAGATGCTAAAGGAAAC
>JAJZJK010000045.1 GCA_021851145.1 Nanobdellota archaeon | reverse complement strand
GGGAGGAAATAGCAAAACTAGTTAATAATTCAGTAGAAAAAGACTTAAAAATTTATTCTTTGGTTATAGATAAAGATCCCAAATTGGAGATAGACAAGGAAAAATTGCCTTATTTGTCTTTGATAGCAGTAACTGGCTCTAGAGACAGCGAAAGGGAAAAAGAAGCATTTAATTCTCTTTCTAAAATAGTTGGAGAAAAAACAGTTAGACGGGCAGAGCATTCTTTTAATTCCAATTACAAAGCAAA
The DNA here is from genome assembly GCA_021851145.1 of Nanobdellota archaeon. Taxonomy (GTDB): domain Archaea; phylum Nanobdellota; class Nanobdellia; order Parvarchaeales; family Parvarchaeaceae; genus Parvarchaeum. The sequence goes on along the minus strand of JAJZJK010000045.1, from coordinate 2,760 downwards.
ATTAATAGGGGAAATATCGCAGTATGTCAAAAATGGGGATATAAATCTGGCAATAAACCTTCTTAAAGATACTAAAGACGAAAGCATAAATGATGTACTATCTGCCATAAGTTACAATGGGAGAGAGTTTATTGTTAACGGGAAAAATACTATATCATCTGTACAAAGTAATAACCCCTTAGACTATGACAGCAGATTGCAGATTGCATGTGTTTATTTGCCTGCAGATTATAACGGCGGGATAGAGACTTACTGTAAAGATAAGAGGTTTAATCTCATAAGGTATGATATAAATGGCAAAAGCCTAGGCAGCGCAATTTGCTACCATGAAAATCAAACCTTTCTTGTTGATTCGGTTGAGGGGCACCGTATTTTTAGAAAACCTCAAGTATTTGGTGTAGTTTATCAAGATTTGATAGACAGGGCAAGAGAAAAAGGGGCTAAACAAATTATTTTTAATACAAACGCTAGAAATGAAACTCCTAAAGGCTTTACGGATTATATTCAAAAAATAAATCCTAATAAAGGAAAGATAAAGATGAAATTAGACACTAGAGGTTACTTGGAAGCAAAGGATTTTGGTCTATCAGGTTATATTGTAAACTTATAAAGTAAGTTTTTGCTTTAAGCCATTAAGTATCCAAGTTATTTTTAAATTTAATAAACTAATCAAGGATGCCGGGGTATAGGATATCTCCTTCTTAATTTCCCACTTTCCAAAAATACCATAAATATCGTAATACGATTCCAAAGTAATGTCGAATAGACATACCCGTTATCTAAGGGTATTTTCAAGGTAACTTCTACTATACCTCGAGGCTATTTAGGTAAAATATCAATAATTATTGAGTTTTATTTCAGGGAAAATTCTCGAGAGTTCGAGATATTAAATTGTTTTGAGGATATAGCTATCTCAAGGAAAGGGGACTAGCCGCACCAGTAAAATGGCAAGTGTCTTTTTGATGGTTTTTGTTAAGGAATATATATAATTTGTTAATGTTAATCATATGAGCTTGACGCATAAATCGCAATCGGCATTGGAGTATATGATGACCTATGGCTGGGCTATTTTAATCATAGTCATCGTAGCTGTAATCCTATACAGCATGGGTATATTCAACCCAAGTTCGAGCATAACATTCACAAGCTCTGGTTTCTCACCGTTCACAGTCTCATCTTCATTATGTAATAATTTAGGTTACAAAATAGCAGTGATAGCAGGACCCATACCAAACAATGCAAATTCATTGACAATAAGCAAAGTATACTTGACCTCAGCGACAGGAGCAAATGCGACTACTGCCAGTTACACATTAACAAATCCAGTTACATTGAAAAGCGGTCAGTCAGCCACAATTTTAATTCCAAACGTGGCATGCAATGCAGCCAACGTTCACTATTCAATTTCAGCAAACATACAATACAGCTACACTGTATCAACTTTGGGATTGCAGACAGTTAACACAACAGGAACAGTAGCAGGAACATCCATAGCAGGAAAGCCATCTGTTTTAACATCCTATGAACCGGTAACAATAACCAATAGTCAGAGTTCAGCAACACCGTCACCATTCCAGCAAATGGTTAACTTTACATCTAGCGATCCAGGCTGGACAAGCATATCTACTAGCAATTTCGGCCAGAATGTTGAGTTCTTCTATTACAACGGAACAGTAATCCCTTCATGGTTACAAAACTACACTTCAGACAATGCTACATGGTGGCTCAAGATAGCGGCAATACCTGCAGGCTCATCTGAAACAGTCTATGTAGGCTTTGCACCAACTTCAACAAACTTATTCAACACACTAAATGATGGTGAAGCTCCGCAATTATCATGTAGTAATCCAAGCGATACAGCTTCCTGTTCTACATATGCAGAGTATGATGATGGAGTGAATGTATTCAATAATTACTGGAACTTTGCAGGAACAAGTTTGCCAAGTGGGTTAGGATACCGCGGCACTTACACGATAGATAATAGCTTAATGATTCCTTCAGGTGGTAATTTTGTTTATTCAGACAGCACTTACAATGCAGGGATAATTGGTAGTTATGGTTATTTTACAGGCTCGCAGAATTCAACCACAACACATACTACTTTTTTTGGTGTATCAAGTGGGCAGTTTGACGACAGCAATGAAACAATGATAGGAGAGTTTGCAGGTGATGTTAGTTACCTTCAATTTGAAACAAGGGACACTCCATATACTCAGAATATATTAAGTTTTAGATCAAACAGTATTTTTACTCCAAGTGAATGGACTTTGTATGTCCCTCCATACCCAGAAAGTTCTGAAATCGCTGTAGTAGATAATACAAACAGTTTAACATCTACCACTTATATTGGTAAATATTCTAACAACTTCTATATTCAATTGTTTAATGGCGGGTCCTCTTCTAACGACTTCAATATTTACTATGACTATCTTTTTATTGCGCCTTACTTACCAAACGGAGTTATGCCCTCTATTTCATTTGGCAACGTAGCTTAAACAACAAATATTTATATCCCTCGTTTTTATCTAAATAATATGTCATTTAAAGCGTTTTCCAGAGGTTCAAATGATAATAATTCATTATCAATAAAATCAAAAAGATCCCAGTCAGCTCTGGAGTACATGATGACCTATCAGTACTTCCGAAAGATGGGCTAAGCAAGGATTAATTATAGCAATGCGATAATCAAAATAGAAAATTCTTCTCTCTCCTCTCTCTTCTTATCGAGTGGAGGGAATTTTTGTCGATGAACTAAATGCG
>JAJZJK010000044.1 GCA_021851145.1 Nanobdellota archaeon | reverse complement strand
GTCTTCAAGACCTGAAACTGTTACAACTGAACCAGAAATCCCTATTATTTTTCCTTCCATTTTATTTTAATTTTGTTATGTCCACCCCCAATACTCTTTTTGCTAGGCTTTCCAGCGATTCTTTATTTTCCTGTGTTTCCTGTGAAGGTATAAACAGAACCAGTGGATCAACGCTTAAGTCCAATAAACTGCGTTCATTCTGATCTGCATAATCCTTTATACTTTCTTCGGCTATTATAAGATTATATTCCTTGCTTTTTATTAATTTAATTACTTCATTTAATGCTTCTTTTCCAGATAATTCCATAGAGCTTTCAATTCCCGCAAGCTTCAATCCAAGTGAATCTCGCCTATCCCCGATAAAAACTATTTTTTTAAATTCCATACCCTATATCCACAACTTTCTTTTCTATATTATAATACTTTTTAAACCAGCTTAATCTTATTGTGTCTCTTTCTATTTCTGCGCTTATTATAAATGAAAGAGTAGCTGCAACTGAAAGAGCATTGGCTCTAAATATTTGCAGGTATTTATCGTGTATGATCCTCTTTAGTTCAACTTCGAAATTTGCTATTAATCCGTCTTCTTTGTAAAGTTCCAGTGCTTCATTTAAGTCATACGGCAAATCCTTTACAAAATCTGCGATATTCATCTTCGTCATGTCATTTAATCTGTCGATGCTTATTGCTCCGCCTTTTATCAAAAGCTCCTTTGCAGGTTTTTTAAGCTCTATCTCTTTTATAACTGTTATTATGTTCCTTAAGTCTATCAAGCCCTGGATGAATCTAAGAACCGGGCCTTCATTTCCATTATAAAATTTGAAGTTTCTTAATAGATCCGTATAATACTCAACATCGAGTGCCAATGACATTCCAGAAACATCTCTGCTTAGTTCTGCAGACACAGAGAATGGCAATAAAACCCTTCCGTAATTGTACCTGGTTAGATAATTTATAACCTCTACAATGTCTTTTTGTTCTATAATATTTCGGTATTCTTCTTTACTTATTAGCGAGCTTGAAAATCCTAAGGGGAAGCTTCTGCCTACTGTTAACAAGTTTTCTGTCATTTCCACATTTTTACCAATTAACTTTGCGGCAAGAATAAGCTTTATGTTCTGTATATCTATTTTTGATAAGTAACTCCTTATCAATGGTTTCCCAATACTTGGTAGAACCTGTATAGCAGACGTGCAGTTATTTAAAAAATGAGTATTTACAATGACGTCTATAATGTCAGGCTCCTTAAATCTGTTGTAGAACTGGTCAATTTCATTTTTATATGAAGTGTTTGAAAGAACGCTTAAAAATTCATCTTTCTTTGTCTCTTTTATCCTGTCAATTTCATCCTTTTTTAAAAGGTTAAGATATAATGCTTTCACGTGCCCATAAGCGCCTGCGTATGTAGAGTCCATTTATGCCTCCAGCTTTTCAATTATCTTTTTTGCTATTTTCTCTTCTAAAGATTGTATTGTCTTGTTTAATGATAAGTCTATTGAAAATCTTCCATCAACTGATTCAGCGTAAACCCCAAACATCTCCTTTTTGGAAAGCTTTGCATTTTTTTCCTTTTTTCCAAAAACCTGCAAATCTTCTTTATTCATAAATAATATAGCATCCTCGCCTATCCTTTTTTTAGCCTCTTTTATCAGTATTGCCATTAATTTTTGGTATTCTGGGCTTTTGCTAAATTCTTTTTCTGAAGAGTAGAGATTGTTCATGCTTTCTTTAAATGCATCACTTACTGCCTTTTTTACTATCTGGTCTTTTTCTACGTTTATCTTGGCGTTTTCAATTGCTTCTTTTTCGTCTATAACAATGTCCCGCTTAATTTGTGCTTCCTTTAGAATTTCTGCAACTTTTTTGTCAGCTTCCTTAGTGGATTCATTTGCCTTTAGCTGTGCTTCTATGACAATTTTTTTTACCTTTGTATCTGTTTCTTTCTCTATGTGTTCAGCTATTTTCTCAAGACTCATATTATATGCTAATGCCTCACAGTATCTGTAACAGCAATATCAATCCAAGTACAAATCCTATTATCCACAGTGTTTCAGGGATTACGAAGAAGAACAGCACCTGTCCAAACTTCTCTGGTTTTTCGGCTATGATTCCCATTCCTGCGGCACCTATTCCTTGCTGTGCCATTCCAGTACCTATTAAACCACCTGCTATTGCTATGGCTGCGGCTATTGCATATAGAGCGCCTGCGTCTGTTGTAACTACCATATTCTCTTACGTTTTTTTCTATTTTTAAGCTTTACTGTTAGATTATTAAACTAAAATAATTTTTTCTTTAAAATTTAGAAAAGAAAGCTTTAAAAAGGGTAATAAAGCGAAAGCTATTTATACTAGTTCATTCATATGGTTTATCGTAAACATATGGAACTAAACTCAATACCTGATGATATAATAGAATGCCTCTTTGACGCAATAGAAAAGGATAATAAACTTTATGTTATCTTGAAAGAGGACAGCAAAGACAATGAAGAAAAGATAGAAAAAGTGTTTGGAAAAGACGTAGAATTCTTAGACATGATGGAGATAATGCAAAGAAAGATGTTTTCAGAATTAATGGATGCAGTAAGCGTTTTCGATAATGAGCCTTTTCTGAATAAATTGGGCTTTAATGAAATAACCGAGATATTTTATGATCTTACAAAGCTTGAACAAAGCAGAAAAATGCTGTTTAATTACGCCCTTCTTGGTAGAAGAGGAAAGGAAGGGTTATTACAGACTTTAGGAGGAGGTAGACTAACTAAAAGTGCAATATTTGTGCCTTCTGCAAATGAAAAAGATGCAGAGGATTTTATAAAAAGATGGAAGGTTGAATACTTGAAAAAGAAAGTATTCGTCCTAGGAGGGTGATAACATGGAAGATAATGACAAAATGGAAATAAGTTTAAAGGTTGCGGAAGCGCAGCAGGATGATATTGGACAAAATTCTGTAAGGATAGGCACAGCTTGGATGAAGCAAATAGGAGTTAGGCCGGGAGAGTTTGTAGAGATAGAGGGTAATAGAAAAACTGTTGCGAAAGTTGACAGAGCGCATCCTGGAGATTTAGGTTTGAATATAGTGAGAATGGATGGAACTACAAGAAAAAATGCAAAGGCGGCTATAGGCGAAAATGTAATAGTGAGAAAAGCAGAAGTTTACGAAGCAGATGTTGTTAATCTTTCTCCTTTATCAACAATCTCAATACGCGGTGCAGAAAATGTAATAGGAAGGCTGCTTTTAGACAGGGCAGTTTCAAAAGGGGACATAATAACTTTGGGTAGCGGCGGAAGAAGTTCTTTTGCGTCTTTTTTCGGTGACGACATAATGAGCATATTTGAGAATACCGCCTTTCCATCATTTCAGTTTGGTTTCTCAGAGCTTCGTTTTCTTGTTACTTCAACTTCACC
>JAJZJK010000043.1 GCA_021851145.1 Nanobdellota archaeon | reverse complement strand
CAGGTCTTTCAACCACTGCTCTGGCATCATTGGGCGGTCAGGAAAACGTTCAGAATGTTATAGATAAGATAAAAGAAAAGATATCTCAGGCTAATTCTTAATTCAAAGCGTTTAATACTTTGTATATATCTTGCATGTTCTCTATTACAAAATCAGGTTTGTGTTTAGAGGTTTTCTCTTTCTCTTCATTGTATCTATCAAAAAGAACTGTTTTCATGCCTGCTTCTTTTGCGTTGTCTATATCTATATCTGGAGTGTCCCCAACAAAAATTATTTCATCTATTTTAAGTTTAAGCATTTCAGCAGCTTTTTTAAATGCTTCTGGGTTATGTTTGCTTTCAGGTATAGTACTCCTTGCGATGATTTTTACATCGAATTTTCCATTATAATCAAACTTATCTAATGTTTTTTGTTTAATACCTGGGTAAAGCCCTTCACCAGTTAAAATCCCTATCTTCAGGTCCATCTTTTTAATCCTGTCTAATACTTCTTCTACCCCCTCTGTGAATTCCATTCTATTAATCAAATGGCTTTCAAAAATTTCTGAGTATATATCTATTTTATCTTTGTTAATATCTAGGCCACTTTCTTCTGCAAAAATTTCATAGAAAAGTCTTTTATATCTTTTTATATGGTCAAAATTATCGTACTTTTTGTATACTCTCTTTAGGATGCTGTTAAATGTTTCTAAATCCATTTTTTCGAAATCTTCTTGGATCTTATTTAAAACAGATTTATTAGCATTATCTATAGTTTTTGAAGAATTTATCAAAGTGTTATCCAAGTCAAATATTATCCCTTTTATCCCCATACCCTAAAATAAGCCTCCGACGGGTGCTGGCCCCGCGACCTTCTGCTTACAAGGCAGACGCTCTACCGCTGAGCTACGGAGGCTTAATAAATGCAATTTAATAGTCTATTACATTCAAGTAAACTTATATATTTTATGTTTGGCCTTAATCTATGTTGACACATGGAAGAATATGAAGTAATAGAGCATTTAAAATCTAATCCTAAACTGGCTGAGAATAAATTTTTAATAGTTGCAATAAACTATAAAGAACCAACTTATATAAAATTTCTAAGCGATGTTGATTTTAAGGTGGGGGATAAAGTAACGGTTGACAATAATGACGTATTTTCAAATCAGCAGAAAATTGGCCAGATAAACGAAATAAAAAAAGCAAATGACATAAAGATTGACACTAGGTATGATATTAAGTACACAGGGGGATATTCAATGGATGGTAAGAAAGTTTATCTTGATGAGCATTTTCCTAAAAATATAATTGTAGACGGAAAAACCATTGATACAGTAGAAAGCATTGATAAGCACCATGAAGTTACTGAAAAATGGCTTATAGACGATGCATATGAATATGCATACGCTCATGAGATTGCTACTAAAATCGAAAGAGAGTATGTTGAATCTTTAGGCGTAAACTGGGACAATTACTGCAAGGAAGTAAACAAGAACCTGCATGAAGTTTATGCTTCAAAAGCGGAAAAGACTCCTTCAGACCTGGATTTAGCGCCGTATTTTTACTCAAAGGACGAAAAAGCGTTAAAGGAAATAAGAGAAACAAAAAATTAGTGGCTTCTCCTATTTTTACATTAAAGCATTAATACAATCCAGGGCTACTTTTAATATGGGCGAAAAATTTATAGATGCACATGCTCATATAAGCGATGCTTCATTGTTAGGTATTAAAGAGGAACTAATTGGAAAAATCTCCGAGTCTTACCTAATATTAAATTCCGGTGAAAATAAAGCCGATAGCGAAACAATATTAATAGATAGTAAAAATTACAAATTCTTGCTTCCTTGTATAGGGTTGCATCCAAATGAAATAGCGCATAAGACCTACGACGAAGCACAAGCAGAGTTTGATTATATAACAACTAATATAGATAAGTTCTTTGCAGTTTCAGAAATAGGTTTGGACTATAAAGGAAAAGATATATATCAAATAGAGCAGGAAAAGGAGTTCTTTTATAAAATATTAGGATTAGCAGAAGAAAAAAGCAAGGTTTGTATAATTCATAGCAGAAAAGCAATAGAAGATGTTTTTGATGCGGTTTCTAGCTTTAAAGTAAAGGCAATACTACATAACTTCGAGGGCAATTTAAGACATTTAAACAGAGCTGATGAATTGGGTATAAACATAAGTATATCTACAGGTTTTATGAAGTTTAAGAAGGAAAATATCATCAAGAATGTGGACATAAACAGATTGTTCACTGAGACGGACTCTCCTGAGTTAAGTCCCGATAATGAGATAAACACCCCTCTGAATATACCTAAACTATTAAATTACATATCTAGTATAAAAAAGATGGAAATAACTGATATCAAATCAATAGTATACCAAAATTTTATGAGGCTGTTCTATGATTGAGTACACTTTTTTAGGTACAAGCTCCGCTTTTCCGACAGCAAAAAGGAACCACCCTGGAGTTTATTTAATGATAAATGGAGACAGGCTACTTTTGGATTGCGGAGAAGGGATTCAGAGACAGATAAGGAAGGCTGGTTTAAGTCCCTCTGTAGACTATATCTTTATAACTCATTGGCATGGTGACCATTCACTTGGCTTAGGAGGCATTATACAAAGTTTAAACATGATGAAAAGTAGTAAAACTCTTAAGATATTCGGCCCAAGTGGCACTGGTAGCGGTATAAAAAATATTGTGCTGGCTTATAAATTTTACAATAATCTGGATCTAAAAGCAATTTCATTGAATGCTCCTAAAGAAAAAATAATACTAAAAAACAAAAATTATCAAGTTTCTGCCATAAATGTAAAACATTCAGTTAAATGCATTGCCTATAAAATAAAAGAAAAAGATGTAAGGAATATCTATGTAGATAAACTTGCTAAGAAGGGGATAAAACCTGGTAAATTCTTAAGCAAGCTTAAGGACGGGAAGGATGTCGTGTACGAGGGTATTAAATTAAAGTATAAAGAACTTACTTATCTAAAAAAAGGAAAATCTATTGCTTATGTTACTGATTTAAGATATGATCGCAGTATTATACCTTTTATAAGAGGAGTAGATACATTAATAATAGAAAGCACATTTGGTGAGGAATTCAATAAATCATTTGAGTTTTTCCATCTTAACATAAAAGAAGCAATGTCACTTGCCAAGAGTTCCGGTGCCAAAGAAGTTCAATTTGTACACACTAGTCAAAGGTATGAAAACGATGATTCTATTATTAAAAGTGCGGCAAATCTTTATTCTAAACTAAAATGCAATTTTACTTATTCTTTTCCAAATGATTTTGATAAATTTGCAGTGTAATTAATTTAAGTATTGATCTAACATGATATAATAGAAACTTATTTAAATTTACCATTCTTTATACAAAAGATATGAATTCGTTAACAGTAAGCGTTATAGGGCCTTATAGGTCTGGAAAGTCGACTCTTGTCAACAAACTGCAGCAGAGAAAAGGTGCAGAGGAAGACGTGTCTTT
>JAJZJK010000008.1 GCA_021851145.1 Nanobdellota archaeon | reverse complement strand
ATTTTTCTGATACAATTCTTAAAATAGAAAAAATGTTTAAATAAAAGTAATTTTTATAATAAAGATGGAGATAAAAGAAATAAAAGCGCTTAAGATATTGAATGCAAATTCTAATTTTACTGTCGAAGTTATAATAAATTCGGAAAATGGCCAATTTAGAGGATCTTCTCCTGCTGGTGAGAGTAACAGCAAGTATGAAGTAAGTCAATTTAGCAATGGTATAGACCAGGAGATAAGTAGTTTTAATACCTACCTAAAAAAATTAGTTGGAAAAGCTATAAACAGCTTAGAAGACATTTTTAATATAGAAAAAGAAATTCCTAAAGAGTTTATAGGCGGGCCTTCACTTTCACTTTCTTACGCACTTATATACGCTTTAAGTTCAGATTTAAAAAAAGAGCCATATGAGCTGTTCGGTAAGAAAAACAAGGTTATACCAGTATGCAAGATGATAGGCGGCGGGATGCATGCTTCTGGATTAGGCATGGATATCCAAGAAATATTGGTAACCACAATTGCTGATAATAGCATAGAAAGCATTAATTCTACATTAAAAGTATACAAAAAAGTAAAAGAACTGCTTGAGAACAAAACTGATGGTTTTATGGGAGGTGTAGATCCTGAAGGGGGATTTATAAGCGGGCTGGATAATTATGAATCAATAAAAACAGTCAGAGAAGCTATAGAACAGATAATAAAGGAAAACGGCATGGACATTAGATTAGGTTTAGATTTTGCAGCTTCCACATTTTACAAGAATGGAAAATACCTTTATAAAAGACCAATATATGGAAAAAAAGAAGTTGATAGAGGTGAACAAATAGATCTAACTAAAAAACTTGCGGATGAATTTGATATATTCTATGTAGAAGACCCTGTAGACGAAACTCTGGCGGAGGATTATGGGGAAGTGCTAAAATTACTAAGCAACTCAATAATAGTTGGTGATGATTTAACAGCAACCACCCCTGAAAGGCTTGAAAAAGTACATGAAGATATAAATTCTACACTTATAAAGCCAAACCAAGTTGGTCTTATGTATAAAGTAAAAGAGTACTCTGAACTTGCAGATAAGTTTAAAATTGACAAAGTAGTGTCTCATAGATCCGAAGAAACCTCAATACCAATTATTGCAGACCTAGCAACTGGGTTAAACGCAAAGTATTTAAAAGTTGGAATCAATAGAGGAGAAAGGATAGAGAAAATAAATAGGCTAATAGAATTAAATTAATATGGTATTTAAAAAAATAGACAAATTGGAAGCGTATAAGACGTACGGAACGAGAATAGGGGCGAATGCTAACAACAAAGAGTTTGAAAGGTTTGTTTTCAAGAAGATCCCTAATAAATTCACTATACTAAATATAAAACTTATAGATGAAAGGATAAAACTTGCGGCCAAGTTTTTAAATGAATATAAAAGAAAGACTATACTTTTAGTGTCTACATTAGACAGCGCTTATTATGCAGTTTATAATTTTTCTAAACTTATGGGGATAAGTGTAAATTTTGGCAGGTACTTAGCAGGGTCTCTCACTAATATCAGCTATAAAAACTTCTTTGAACCGAAAGTCTTGTTAATAACGGATCCAAAAGCGAACAGAAGAGCAATAAATGACGCAAAAAAGATAAATATACCGATTGTTGGGATAACAAACACAGACAACAGCACAGCTTTTATTGACCTTATAATACCTGGAAATAACAAAAGTGGTAATAGCATAGGTTTAATACTGTTCTTATTAGCACTTAATATGGCTAAAAAAGAGGATAAAGAAAAAATTGAAAAAATAAGCCTTGAAGATTTTGTATCAAAAGAGCTTGAATTTTAAAAATAAATATGAATAGTAAAAAGTTAAGTAAGAATGATAATATTCTATTTAGTAAATGGGGAAAAAATAATGAAAGAGAAATGTGATTTCTACAAAAATAGGAAAATAATCGCTAAAGGAGTTAAATATTGCAGGAGTTTTTCAAGTAAGGTATTGGGGTTAATGTTTGTATCTAGCCCTGAGCAAGGCGCTTTTCTTCCAGATGTAAAAGATATACACATGAATTTTGTAAGATTTGAATTAAGGGTGATATGGCTTGACAAAAATTTTAAAGTAGTACATCAAACAATTGCAAGGAAATGGCGGCTCTATAACGGGCCCGAAGAAGCACAACATGTTCTGGAACTCCCTGTAGACAAAAAATACGATATAAAAGTAGGAGATAAACTTGAAATAAAAACATATGAAAACAAGAAATAATACATTAGTTATTGACAAGATAAATTCAACTTCGGAAAATAAAAAAATATTTGATTGGAGAATAATTTTTCCGGGGGATTCATCTGTAGTTATCTCAGATAAACTAATGAAAATAAGATTAAGAGAACCAGAAAAAATAGAAAATTTGGATATAAGCCAAGCATTAAAGGAAAGCGTCTTAAAAGCTAAACCTGATTCTGTTCTTGTTTCTGGAGGTATAGACTCTTCTGTACTAGCAGCAATCGCAATAAAAGAATTCAAAGATGTAAAACTAATATCAGCAGGGACTAAAGACTGTGAGGATAGTGTTTATGCCGAAGCCCTAAGTAATGAATTAAAAACCCCATTAAATAACGTAGTAATAACTGAAGAAAACTTATATCATGCTATTAGAGAACTTAAAGCGCTTTCTCTTGATACTTACAGTATAGTAATGGGCATAACTGAGTTTTTAGCGATAGAAAAGGCGAAGGGCATGAAATGTAGTAAAGTAGTAAGCGGAGTTGGCAGCGATGAACTTTTCTTTGGTTTTAACAAGCACAAAACACTTAAAAAAGAGGAGCTTGTAGCATTTAGAGAATCAAGGCTCTTTTATATGAATGCATTGGATCTTTGGAGATTAAATTCAATTTCATCAAAATTTAATATAAAGATAGCATTTCCATATCTTAACGACAAAGTTATAGAAGCGGTGCTTTCAAAGGATGTAACCGAGATAGCTAAAGATTATGATAAAATTCCGGTTCGTTCGATCGGTAAATCGCTCGGACTAAGCGGAAAAATAACGGAAAGGAAGAAAAAAGCTATGCAGTATGGCAGTGGAACTGTCAAACTTCTTAGAGACCTTTCCAGAAAAAATAAATATGAAAACGTAGGTGAGTTTATAAAAGAAATATGATAAAAGTAAAAGCATTTGGAGGATATAGTAAAATAGGAAAAAGCATGACTGCAATAGACATTGACGGTGAAATAATATTAACCGACATGGGTGCAGACATTGAAAAACTGGTTAATTTTGAGGAAGACAAAAATGACATAACAGTAAACGATTTGACTGCATTAATAGACAATGGAGTTATACCCGATGACAGAGAATTCTTCATGGAGGACGGCAAAAAAGTTAAAGCAATTGTGCTTACACATGGCCATCTTGACCATATCTGGGCTGTTCCGTTCTTAAGCCAGAAATATAAATGCCCTGTAATAGCTACACCATTTACAATAAAGGTTATAGAGAACCTTATGAAAAACTTCAAGGTAAGATCGCTAAAACTGGTACAACTAAATACTGGTACTATGTATAAAATATCAGATAACATAAAATTGGAGCTTGTGAATATAACCCATTCCATACCAAACAGTTCAATGATTGCATTGCACACAAAACATGGCGTGATAATATACGCAAATGACTGGAAATTCGATAACACCCCTACATTGGGCAAAAAACCCGATTACGAACGATTAGAGGAACTTAGAAAAGAGGGTGTTTTTATACTCATATCTGACTCTACAAATGCAGAAGTCGATGGGTACACATTCTCAGAAAGCGTTGTAAAGACTATGTTAGAGGATATAATAAAGAAAAGCCTTGACAATAAAACAATTTTTATATCGACTTTCTCCTCGCATATTGCAAGAATAAAAAATATTGTAGAGATAAGCAGGAAGATGAACAGAAATGTAATGATATTCGGCAGGAGTATGGATATGTACATAAAAGCTGCAATAAGTACTGGAGTAATAAACAAGGGGGCATTGCCTGAAGTTACAGTCAGAAGAGAACAGATAAACAACGCACTTAAATACGTTGCAGAAAGGCCCGGAAAATATGTAATAATATGCACGGGACACCAGGGTGAGAAAGGGGCATTCTTGGACAAACTTGTAACTGGACAGTACCAATACCGTTTATCAAATGAGGATGCAGTTATATTCTCATCGAGAACAATACCTACACCAGTTAATGAAGCGAACAAAGGAATGCTAAAAAGCGCACTTGAAAGTCTTAATGTTAACGTTGCAGATAATGTACATGTATCAGGACATGCATCGAAAAATGACCATAAATTACTTATAAAAATGCTAATGCCAACACATTTAATACCCTCACATGGAGGAATAGAAAAGCTAAGTGCAAATATAGAATTAGCCAGAGAATTCGGTTACGAACTTAACAAAAATTCGCATATACTGTTGGATGGCCAGGAAATAACTTTCCAGTAAAGGATAAAAACGCAAACAATCTTGTATTAGAATGGCCGAAGGTAGTAAAATATTTGAAGAAAATAAGAGTTGGAGCAGAAAGCTAGAGGTAGAAGCAGAAAATAAGGTAAACTCTCTTAAATGGAATTTCTCGCCAGATACTGAAAAAGAAATTTTTTCGATAGATACTCCTCCACCATATACCTCAGGTAGGCCTTGGCACCTTGGAGCAGCGGCTCAGTACTCTAAGATAGATATTATCGCAAGATCCCAAAGAATGCTTGGAAAAGAGGTACTTTTCCCGATAGGTATGGACAGGAACGGTATACCTGTAGAAAGATACGCAGAAAAGAAATATAATATAAGGATGAGAGACACCCCTAGGGAAAAATTCCTTGAGATATGCAAAGCTTCGCTTGACGAGTTAGAAAAGGAGATGTTTGATATATTAACTTCATTTGCATATTCTGCTGATTTTGATAACGTTTACAGAACTGATTCAAAAGAGTATAGGGCCCTTACTCAAAGCACATTTATAGAGATGTGGAAGAAGGGCAGGATAATCAGAGGAACCCGGCCAAGTAACTATTGTATAGATTGCGGCACTACAATAGCAGACGCTGAAATAGAATATAAGGAAATGGAAACAAATTTAGTTTATTTTTACTTTAATATAAAGGATTCAGACCAAAAAATACTGGTAGCTAGTACAAGGCCGGAGCTATTGGGAGCTTGCTCTGCGATACTTGTTAATCCAGAAGATGAGAGATTTAAAAATGTATTTAACAAAACTGCTATTACCCCTATATACAAACAAGAAGTAAAGATAATACCGCATAGCTATGCAAAAGCGGATTTCGGGAGCGGCGCAGTAATGATATGCAGCTATGGAGATTACAACGATGTAATGATAATAAAAGAGCTGCAACTGCCTGAAAATATCATAATAGACACTAATGGAAAAATGAACGAAAAAGCAGGGCCCAGATTAAATAACCTAAAAGTAAAGGATGCTAGAAAGGAGATTGTTTCTATGCTTCAGGAGGAGGGCTGTGTTGAAAAGATAGAAAAAATACAGCATAGGACCCCTATGTGCGAAAGGAGCAAAATACCCATAGAAATAATACCCCTAGATGAATATTACTTAAAGGTCACAGACATAAAGGATAAACTAGAAGAACTCGCAAATGAATTAAAAATGATACCTGAGCAGCACAGGCAAATACTAATAAATTGGCTTAAAGTATCCGCAGATTGGCCAATTTCAAGAAGAAGGTACTATGGGACAGAGATACCATTATGGTACTGTAATAATTGTAAAGAGCCTTACATACCGGAGGAAGGTAAATATTACCAGCCATGGAAGGATAAACCCCCTGAAAATGCAGTTTGTTCAAAATGTGGCGGCAGAGAATTTACAGGAGATGAAAGAACTTTTGATACATGGATGGATTCAAGTGTTTCTGCACTGTATGTCACTAAGTATTTGTATGATAAAAAATTCTATGAAAAAACTTATCCATTAAGTTTAAGGACACAAGGGATTGATATAATAAGAACATGGCTTAACTACAGTATACTACGCTGTTATCAGCTTACCGGAAAACTACCTTGGGATAAAGTCTGGGTAGATGGTATGGGTCTGGACGAGCATGGCGAAAAGATGTCGAAGTCAAAAGGAAATGGAATAGACCCTACTATAGTAATAGAAAAATACGGTGCTGATGCTTTTAGATTTTGGGCAGCTTCTGAGGCTTTACCTGGCAGCAATTTTTTATTCTCAGAAAGCAGACTGCAAGGCAGCGCTAAATTCTTAACGAAACTCTGGAATGTAGCACGACTTATAAGTCAATTTGGAAATGCGCAAGAAACAGACGATAAAAAGCTAAATAAAAGTGATAAGTGGATAATCGAATATACTGAAAAATTAACAGACGAATGCATAAAAGGTTATGAAGGATTTAACCCGTTTATCCCTGCAAACAAAATAAGAGAATTCATATGGAATGTATTTGCGCCAAATTACATAGAACTTGTAAAAGCTAGAGCTTATGGAGAGGGCTTTTCAGAAGACGAAAAAAACTCTGCGATTTACACACTTAACTATGTACTTAAGAGAGTTCTTTTAATTATGGCCCCAGTAACTCCGTTTATAACACAGACACTGTGGGATGAAATTTACAAGGAAGACGCAATACATTACTGTAGAATACCTAAAGCCAACAGTTATGACAATGAGCTTTTGTTGCTTGGTGATAAACTCATTGAATTTAATAGTAAAATATGGGCTACTAAAAAAGAGAAGGGTATTTCATTAAGAGAAGCTATAAAAATAGAAATACCTCCTGAGCTTAAGCCTTTTGAAAAAGACTTAATAAAGATGCACAATATCAGTGAATAAATGGAAATAAAGCTTTACAACATAAATTTTGGAGAAAAAACCGTAAAAATCAAGAATGGATCGGTAAAAGAACTGCTGGAAAAAATTTCACTTAACGATGACTCTGCTATATTAGTGGGAAAGGAAGGAAAGATTTATACTAAAGATGAAAGGATAAAGGACGGAGAAGAGATAAAGGTGATAGAGGTTTTTTCAGGAGGATAATGGAATGCGAGATATGCGGGAACAGGGCAGTCATATCAACTAACAATGGCACCCTCTGCGCTGAACATTTTAAGGAAAGATTCGAGAATATAACATTATCAACAATTAAAAAGTATAATCTGATAGAAAAGGGCGAGAAAATAGCCGTAGCAAATTCTGGCGGCAAAGATTCATTATCCTTGTTGTATATAATTTCAAAATACTTTAAAAAATCAAATAAAATCGTTTCTATAACCATAGACGAAGGAATCAAGGGATACAGGGACAAAACAATAGAAATAATGGAGGATTACTGTAAAAGGTATGGTGTAGATTACAAGATATATTCCTATAAAGATTTTGCTGGCAGAACAATGGATTCAATAACAAAAACAAGAGAGGGCATACCCTGCTCTGCATGTGGTGTGCTAAGGAGACACCTTATAAACTATGCCGCTTCTGAAGTAAAGGCAGATAAAGTAGCTACTGCCCACAATATGGACGATGAAGCGGAGAATGTTATTATGAATTTGGTACAAAATGATGTAGAGAAGATGATAAGGTTGGGAGCTTATTCCGGGAAAATAAAAGAAAAAGGCTTTGTGCCTAGGATAAAACCTTTTCTTTTCCTAAGTGAAAAGGAGACTATGCTTTTTTCCATGTTAAATGATATAAACGCTATCCATACTCCCTGTCCATACGCAGGCATGGGCTTCAGGGGCCTTATTTCAAGGAAGATAAAAGAGATGGAAACCAACTTCACAGGGGCCAAAAGAAACGTAATAAATGCAATGCTTGACCTAAAAAGCCAACATGTTTCTAAAGGCAGTTTAAAGATAAACAAGTGCAGGTATTGCGGATTTCCATCAGCAAGTGATGTTTGTGAAGCTTGTAAACTTAAAGAAGAATTCAAAAAAAGCCCTGCAATTTAAAAGTTTAAATATAAAAAAACAGTAACCTTTGTATGGAAAGTGATAATGGCCAGAATGTGGCAAAAGACTATGAGTCTTACCTTACAGGTATAGATAAATTCAACAGTTCCATAAGCACATTAATCTCAGATTTATACAGAAAAATAGATTCATTAAACCAACAAGATGCATTTTTAGAGGATAAAATAAACAAAATAGACAATTCTAAGGAGCTTGAAAGCAGGATAGCTAAAATAAATTCAGACATGTCTGTTCTTTCAAACGCTGTTAACAGTGCAATATCTGCATTCAATTCGTCTATAGAAAAAATGAATGACGCATATAATGATTCAGCTGTAAAAATAAACAAATTAAATGACTCTTTTGATTTTATGCATTCAAACATAGAAGAATTATCAGAAAACGTTAACAAATCAATAGAAAACTTTAATGGAGTGGCAAAAGCCATAAACTTGAAGGATAAGGATTACAGTGACAATCTAAAAAGAATAGAGGAAAGTGTCTCAGCTCTTGGCCGCCAATATGATGTAGTGATGACAAATATAAAACAAACGGCTAGCAACCTATCAGCAGCTGATAATGAATTGCAGCAGAAACTGGATAAATTAAATGAAACAGTATACTCTTCTTTACCAAGTATAAATTCATTTTCTGATGATATAAACGAGCTTAAAAAATACAAAGTAGACTCTGAAAGCAAATTTGACAAGGTAATAAACACTGTAAACTCACTTACTGTGGAGATAAATGGCTTGAACCTAAAAATGGAGACAGTAAGCAATGAATTTGAGAATATCCAAAAAGGAATAAATGATAGCCAGACCCATATAAACGATTTCATGAACAATGCTAGATCAACTTTGTCTACGATAACATCTTACAATCCTGCAGAATTAGGGATAGAATTAAGAAAAACCCAAGATAAAACAGAAGTTATGTCTGGGGAGATAGAAAAGATTGTTGATACAAATAATAACCTATCTAAAACAATTACAGAACTGTCTAATAGGGTAAATTCTATGTCAGTAGTTAAAAACGCCTCAAAATTGTTTGAAAATGTTGAAAACGTCAGCAAAAATTTAGAAGAGAGCGAAAATAGAATCAATTCACAGGCTTCCAAGATGGAAGTTATGTTTAATCAAGTAAATTCAAATATGAACAAATTTATGGATTTGAGCGCAAAAATGAACGAAATGAATAAAAGAGTATCCGATATGGAGAACACAATCAACAAGATAAACAATGGGATTTCACTTTTTGCAACGAAGGATGACCTACTTCAGCTTCAAAATAAATTATACTCACAAAATGAAAAGAAGTAAGCATTCATGGACAATAAAGAAAACAAAAAATTAAAAGAACGGCTCTATAAAGACAGGCCATTAAGTGGCATCTCATTAAATGAATTTGAAAGGCCGACTAATGACTACAACACAAACCTTAGACGATTTTGTATTTCATTAGGTTTAATAAGCCCTGGAGAAAGCAGGATAGCAATAGTATACATATTAGACATATTGCTAAAATGCAGAAAAAGAAATCCGGAGGGCCTTGACAGTTATGAGATTATAAAGAACCTTTACAAAAAAAAGGTAAAGATAGTGTATGCCAATATACTTAGAGACCTTAGAAAACTTATGGCAGTAGGCTTGGTTGAAAAAAGGAATAGCTTGTACAGGATAAAAGAAAACATGAAACTTGATGAGATAATCTCAGATTTTATAAAACCCTACATAATCGATAGAATGCTTAACAAGATAGAAGAATACGCAAGATCAATTGATAAAGTAAATTAATGCTCTAATTCAAATAGGGCTTTAAAAATTTTCTTTCCTTTTGGGGTTAAGTTAAGTATCTTCTTATGATTACTGCCCTCAAAATCTATCAAGCCTAATTTGTTCATTATCTTTATTAATCTTACTATGTAAGCATAGCTACAGTCTATTTTCTTGGAGATCATAGTCGCATAAACCGGCTGCCTACTTTCGCTTATTGCCTTTAATAAAAGAAATGGTTTGTCATGTAAAAACAACTTAGCTATGCTCTTTTTTGAATCATCCAAACCCATATAAGTATCTGAGTGTATACTCAAGTATTTATATTTTTATCTATAAAATTTGACTATTTTTCTGCTAAAATTAACAGTCTCCTCTATGTCCGAAATAAAATCATATTCTGCTTCGGTATTTTTTATGTCATCAATTATTTTTTTGACGCGATATTTTTCGTCATTATTAAGGGGATTATCGGTGTTTAATGCCAGGTATAAGTTGTTATTATTAGAGTCTATACCATAAAATTTGTATATTCCCTCTATCAGGTTATCCAGCGAGGAAAGAAGCTCTTCCTGCACAAATGGCCTTATTATATAATTTCTCGAAAAACCGTTCTCACTAGGGTTTAAAGAAAGACTATCGCATTCTTCTGCATAATTGTGTAGAACATCAGCTAATTTATAAAGAAGATATTCTAAACCAGGTTTTTTATTATCGAGTTTTTCCCTTTTAACTTTAGTATAATCAAAATTTGCCCCGTCTATTATGGTATGTATATAAGTTAGCCCTTCTTTTTTATTTTCAAAAAGCCAGTTAAGTATGTTAGAACTATCCCGCTTTAAATCTCGGATACTTTCTTTTTCCACAAGTTTTAATATTTTTTAAAAATAAAAATATTTTATACAACAAAGATTAGTAATCATCTGATCCATGGTCTCTAAGCTTTTTCATTATGTCACCTGCCCTTACAAAACCTTTATACTTATTTGACAGATTATAAGCATAGTCTAACAACTCATGATTTTTATTAGAGAAATCTACAAGATTATACAAACCAATTATTAAACTACGTGTTTCAATTAAATCCCTATTTTGTACGGTTTTGTAGAATATCTTTTCCAGAGTATTATCTTTTTTAGTTAGAATGGGATTAGTAGTATAAATATTTTCTGAGATTAAATTAGCTTTCTTGTATGTTTCGGCCCAGTCATCAATTAGCTTTGGATCAGCTATATAGGAAACTACTGGATCTGTCGCAATATCCTTAGTTTGAGCATACCCAAATACTTTCTTTATTTGATAATATTTTGATTGTATGTCTTTTACTGTTTCCAGGCCCTCTTTACTCTTTACTGCTTTACTCCAAAATCCTGGATAATTTTCATTAAAGAATATTTTTACTTTGCTTGCGTCTACGGGCTTGTCATCCCAGAAAGGTTTCGAGCTCATCTCAGTCATTAACTCAATTAGTTCATCCAAACTTACTTTTTTCCCGTTTTCCATACATATAATTATTATACTATTATAAAATGGTATAAATATCTTTGAAAGAACATAAGTAATATATAAAGCTATCGGTACAGAAAATAATTAAAGTATTCATAAATCAGAAGGGCCCAAAGGGATTTGAACCCTTGTCAGATGGTTACTTCCACCTGAAGGCATTCGAAGCCATCAGTCCTATCCAGACTAGACTATGGGCCCACCATATCTTAAGAATTAGGAGATATTTATCTTTTGGCGAGTTTAAAATAATGCTTAAATCAGGCTGACCAGTGACAAAATTAACAGGAGCAAATCTGTAGTTAAAATCCAACCAGGCTCCCATAAACACTACTTGACGAAGTATAGTAAAACAAGCCGGCCAAAATAATTAAATAGACAGACCTGATGCAAACTGGCCTGTTGCTCCTAAAGAAAAAGTAAAATCTGCGTATATTGTAATATCTACTATTAAAAATAAAAATAAACCGTATACTAATGTTGTTTTTATTTGTTTAACTGAAGCCTGTCTCCATTTATAATTATTGGATTATATCTCTATTATTTTTCCCTTTGGACCGGCGTTTATTAGATCTGTTTTGCCAAGTTTATCTTCAAGCCCAAAAGTTTCATGTACATGCCCACATATACATGCATCTGGCTTTATTTTTTCTACCATGTCTCGTACGGCAGTGCTGCCTATCTTCATATTATGCCCTATCCTGTCAAGTTTAGTATTATAAGGGGGAACATGAACTACCATAATTTTCTTCTTTGAATTCTTTATATAATTATATGAATTTTGTATTCTTTTATATAGCTCATCCTCTGAAAGCTCATTTGGCCCTATATTCGCTAGACCACAGCCAAAGAAACCTACATCACCAATTTTAAAGGAATAATTATGTAAATCATATACAGTATCTGGATAACGTTTCTTTAACATAAAAATGTCAGCTTCACTATCATGATTTCCCGGGATTAATGCTACTTTTTTATCAACGTCTTTAAAAGGTTTAAGCAAGCCTTCAAGGCCGTTTCCAAATATTGACAAGTCTCCTGCAAGTATTATCAAATCAACTTTTTCTTTCTTGGCTTTCTTAGCAAGAGCATTTGCTGCCTGTAAATCCCCGTGTATATCTGAAGCGGCCAGTATTTTCATAGTTTATTATTAATTGGTATAAACAAATACTTTTCTATCCAAGCAGAGTATTCTCATTTTTGTGTAGATAGGAATAAACTTTCTGTGCAACACCTCTGCCAAGAAGCGAACTTAAACGTTCCAAACTTGCTTCTTTCAAGGACTTTAAAGAGGTTATGCCTGTGGAATAAAGTTTTCTTGCCCTTACCCTGCCTATCTCTGGCACAGATACCAAAGGAATTAGTTCTGCTTTTATTCCGTTTTTAATTCGTATTCCCATTTCATTCATATCTTTTCTTCTTAACTGCATAACTTTACTGATTTCGTTTAATGAGTATACCAACCATTTGGTGTTTTCAAGTATATTGTAGAACTCTCCAGGCAAAAGTCCGTATTCTTCTTCCATATATTTTTCTGTTTTCTCTGATATCCAGTCCTGCATTACATGGGCCATTTTGATTGCGGATATAAATCTGTCATAATCAACAATGTTTTCGTCCGCAGACAAATCTAGTTCATAGCTTTCTTCCTCATATTTCTGGAACTCTTTCTGATTTGTTCTTATATTTCTAAATTCCTCACTACAAAATAAAACGTGTAAAAGATCTATCTCATCTACACTTTCCTTCTTTTTTATTCTTTCTATAAATTTTATGAAAAGAGAGCCGGTTAACGGATCTATATATAAAGAATTGATAAGTTTACCCATTCTTGTAACCTCTATTTTATCTTTTTTACCCACTATAAAATCATTCTCCTCTAAAAATGAAACTGCATCCTCTATTTTATCGTATACTTCTATATCACTGAAATGCATAAAAGTTTCATCAAAGAAATCGGAAATTTTATCTTCTTTGTCATATATACCCAAACAAAAAAGGTTAAGAGTGTACTTTCTTATCGCTATCTCATTATTAAATTTTGATGTTATTGGTTCTACTTCCCCGCTGAAGTATTTCTCATCTATTATATCAAGTTCTCCTTCATTTCTAGCAACGATTATTGCGTTACCTTCTTTATCATATCTTGGCCTACCTGCCCTCCCCATCATTTGCTCTATTTCTATAGCTGGCAACAGCTCCATTCCGTAATCTCCGTATCTTCGTATAGAATTTATTATCACAGTATTTGCTGGCAGGTTTACGCCCATTGCAAGTGTGGGTGTAGCAACTATAAATTTAATCAGTCCTTTTTTGAAGTTGTCCTCAATTATTTTTCTTTGACGATTTACTAGACCAGCATGGTGAAAAGCTACACCATTTTTTACTAATTCGCTTAAGATTTCACACTGTGTTGTAGGCCTGTCCAATACTCCCAGTATTTCCTTTGAGACTGAAAGCAACTTCTTTTTGTCTTCTTCTGGAAGCTTACCTCCAATCAAGGATGATAAAGTCTTTGCATTTGCAACTACATTTCTTTTATTTTGTGAAAAAACAAGAGCTTGTTTGTTATTCTTAAAAAGCCATGCTGCTATATTTGACAAAGGATCTTCATAACCATTGTTTAACTTCTCAACATTCCCGTTTATTAGCTCACCTTCAAAATACTTTTTCTTTGAAAGCTTGACTGGCCTAAAATCACTCTTAACAAGCTCTGCTTTGAGCCAATTTGCCAGCTCATCTGCATTTCCTATAGTTGCACTTAATCCTATTATCTGGGCATTTGGAAACAAGAGCTTGTTTAAAGTTATCAAAAATTCCAGAGTAGGCCCTCTGCCAATATCAGACAACAAATGAATTTCATCGTAGATTATACAGCCGATATTGCCAATTTTATGTAAAGAGTTCCTTATTATACTGTCAAATTTTTCTGTGGAAGCAAATATCACATCATATTTTTCTATGTTGTAGTCCTTTTCATTGTAATCTCCAATAGACAGTATTGCTTTTATATCTGGATTTTCCTTTGTAAACTCCTCGTATTTCTCTGATATCAAAGCTCTTAATGGGGCAAGATAAATCGATTTTTTGCCGGATAAGAAAGAATTTAGAATTGCCATCTCGGCTATTAAGGTTTTACCTGAGGCAGTGGGTGCTGAAACAATTATGTTTTTGCTAGTAAACAAGCCTTTTCTAACTGCATCTACCTGCGGAGGCATTAAGTACTCTATCTTTTTTTCAAGCCTTTCATAGATTTTTTCTGGGATAGGACTTTTAAATTCACTTAATTTTTCCATTAAGTTTATTGTATTTAAAGAATAAAAAACATATTATGATTAGTAATAACACACAAAATTATAGAAATAACATGAAAGTTTTATTCTTAGGCTGGGAGTTCCCTCCACAATCTATAGGGGGATTGGGTACTCATTCCTATAATATTGTAAAAGCACTTTCCGAGAAGGGAGTAATAGTAACCGTAATACTACCATTTAAAGAGCATACTAAAATAAAAGGCGTAAAATTTTTAACATTTGAAAGCCAACTTTCTAGCGGGATGTATACTTTAAGTAACAAAAAAAGAGGGGATAAAGATGAAGCGAAAATGCTTTATAAAGATGTTTTAAGTGAAGTAGAAGAATATAAAAACCGAGCTTTAGAATTATCAAATAAAGCAGACTTTGATGTTATACATGCAAATGACTGGGTAACCGGCAGAGCCGCTATAGAAATCAAAAAAAGAACTGGAAAGAAACTGATTGTAACTATACACAGCACAGAGTACGACAGGACTGCTGGAAAACCTTGGAATAAAATAGTTGAGGAAGAAAAGGCGTTAATAGACAATGCAGATATTATTGTAACAGTAAGCAGAAGGCTTAAAGAAGAGATAATAAGCCTGTACAAAGCGGATGAAAAAAAGATAAGTGTTGTTTATAATGCTATAAACAAGGAGAAATTTAAGGGCATAAAAAAGAACAGCAAGCAAAAAATAGTACTTTATGTAGGCAGACTATCTGTTCAGAAAGGAATAGACAATCTAATAAAGGCTTTCAAGATAGTGTCTGAGAAATATGAAGATGTATTACTTTATATAATTGGAGAAGGTTCGGAACTTCCAAATTTAATAAACCTATCAATAAAACTTGGACTTGCCGATAAGGTGATATTTCTAGGCAGAGTACCTGACCAAGAAATGGAAGTTTTTTACTCAATTGCAAATATATTTGTAATGCCTTCTGTATCTGAACCATTTGGTATTGTTGCTCTTGAAGCCATAGCTTCGAATGTACCGACAATAGTATCTACACAATCAGGAGTTTCAGAGATTATAAAAAATACCTTTAAGGTTGATTTTTGGGATACTGAACAAATGGCAGACTTGATATTAGGAGTGTTGAATTATGATCAAATAGACAAAGAGCTATCAAAAAACGCATATAAGGAGCTTGATAATATAACCTGGGAAAAAGCCGCTGAGAAATTTATAACGTTGTATAATGAATAAAAGCCTTAAACAAACTTTATTAATGCCTGTTTCTTAGAATAATAATGAACATAGATTTGACTTTTGAGTATATAGCCCTTTCAATAGCATTAGGCGCAATTTTTGGCCTTGAAAATGAATATAGAATGCAAAAAGGGGTAAAAATATTCATGGGCCTTAGGACCTCAATATTTATAGCACTTTTAGGGGATATATTTGCGATTTTTTATGAGATATTAAACTCATCTGCAATCATAATAGCAGGGTTTGCGGTTATGATTGCTTTCTCAAGCGCGATTTACTTTGAAAAAAGCGCTAAGACTAAAAACCCTGGAGCAACAACTTACATAAGTTCAATGGTACTTTTCTTGTCCGGAATGCTTGTGGGATTGGGGTATTACCAGTATTCAATAGTTATAGTAATACTTATAACCGCAATAAGTTTTTATAAAAGAGAATTTCTTTACTTCGTAAATTCTATAAAGAAAAGTGAAATGATAGCTGCAATAAACCTCCTTATAATCTCTTTTGTTATATTACCGTTACTCCCAAATACTTACATGGGCCCTTATGGCTTCTTTAATCCATTCCAGTTTTGGTTACTTGTAGCATTAGTAGGCACGGTTTTCTTTCTGCAATACGCAATACTTAGAATTTCAAAATCAGGATTGCTCGTTTCAACTTTTATAGGCAGTTTAATAACTGGTACTACAATAACCTTTGCATTAATAAGTTTAGGAAATAAATTTAAAAAACTTGGAAAGGCAGTAGTTTATAATGTTATTGTTGTCGCAAATATACCCATGGTTCTTATCCAGGCGCTTCTTATCATATATATAGTGACCTTATCCTCAAAAATAGTCTATTATATGCTCCCTGTAACAGCAGTATCAGTAATAAGCTTGATGGCCATTTATGTAATCGGTAAGAAAGACATAAACAAGAAGGCAGAAAGGCCAAATAGCCCATTCCCATTAGTAAAAACATTAGAGTTTGCAGCAGTATTCTTCGTAGTACTTTCTGTTTCCAGAATAGTTGCAGTAGTTGCACCAAATCTGCTTGTAGTAGACATGTTTTTATCCGCACTTGCAAATATAGTTGGAGCGGCGTTCGCTTTGGGTACGCTATTCTTAGGACATGAAATAAGCGCAAGTTATACAGCAATGCTTTTGGGCATATCCGTATTTGCAGCTATAATCGAGAAAGGATTTATAGGGCTTATAGCAAAGGACAAAAGTACAAGAAAGGGAATATTTGGTTATTCTATGGTGGTTGGCTTACTTTTATTAATAACAATGTTTTTACAGTACCATGGAATTTAAATTTGACAAAGAAAGACTAGAAAAACTGCAGAAATTAAAGGAAGAGGGGGTAGAGCCGTATGGCAGCAGATTTGATGTAGAACTCCATTCTATAGATATAAAAGAAAACTTTGAAAAACTTGACGGTAAAGATACTAAAGTTGCAGGCAGGATAATGGCTAAGA
Organism: Nanobdellota archaeon; assembly: GCA_021851145.1. Classification (GTDB taxonomy): domain Archaea; phylum Nanobdellota; class Nanobdellia; order Parvarchaeales; family Parvarchaeaceae; genus Parvarchaeum. The sequence goes on along the minus strand of JAJZJK010000008.1, from coordinate 3,509 downwards.
GAGACCACGGTAAGATAAAATTTATAGACTTGCAGGATGAAAAAGGCAGTATACAAATTTACTTTTCTGAGAAGTATGCTGATGAAAAAACGGCAAAAATTGCAGAGGAATTGGACACAGGGGATATAATAGGAGTAACTGGTACAGTGATAAAGACAAAAACAAATGAAATATCAGTAAATGCAAAAAATATAACTCTGTTAAGCAAAGCGCTGCTGCCTATGCCCTCAAGGTGGTTTGGTTTAGAGGATACTGAGAAAAGATACCGTAAAAGATACTTAGATTTCACCATAAATAGAGAATCATTGGAAAAAATAAAGAAAGGCAGCATAATGCTTTCCAAGATAAGAGAGATAATGGAAAAGAAAAAATATACTGAGGTGATTATACCGATATTACAACCTATACCTGGTGGAGCAAATGCAAAACCTTTTATTACCCATTATAATTCATTGGATAGGGATTTTTACTTAAAAATAGCTTCTGAACTTTACTTAAAAAGATTGCTTGTAGGCGGCTTTGAAAGAGTTTTTGATATAAGCAAGAATTTTAGAAATGAAGGTGTTGACACTAGGCACAACCCTGAATTTATAATGATGGAAGCATATCAAGCTTACGGCGATTTAAGTACAATGCTTGAGCTTACTGAAGAAATTGTAAAAGAATCCATTTATGCTGCAAATAAAACCTACAAAGTAAAATTTGGGGAAAAAATGATAGATCTGTCTAAATTCCAAATAAACACAATGGAGGAGATGGTAAAAGACAATCTCGGAGTAAGCAACGAAGAAGAGATAATAAAGAGAGGAAAGCAGATTGACAGTAAAGTAAGTTCTTATGGGGAAGCTGTAAACGCTGTATTTGAAGCTAATGTTTCAGACAACATTATTGATCCAGTATTTGTGACAAAGTTCCCAATTGAAGTTTCACCACTTGCAAAGAAAACAGAAGATGACCCAAGATTTGTATACAGATTCGAACTTTATATAGCAGGTATGGAAATTGCAAATGCATTCTCCGAATTAAATGACCCAATAGATCAGATAAGTAGATTTGAAGAAGAAGCAAGAAGAAAGAACAGGGGCATAGATGAAACCCAAGAATTTGACATGGATTTTATAGAAGCGATGGGTTATGGCATGCCTCCGGCAGGTGGCGTTGGTATCGGGATAGACAGATTACAGATGATAGGAACTGATTCTAAAAGCATAAAAGAAGTTATACCTTTCCCTCAGCTTAGAACTTTTGAAGAACAATAAAAAATAATATAAAAAAATAATTAAAGTTTGGCTATTTAGCTAAAAATAGGAATTACTGAGTTCCTTTTCTCTTGCTATAGCAGTCTCTGCAGTAAACTGGTCTGCCCTCTTGTGGCTGGAAAGGAACTTCCGTCTCTTTCCCACAATCGGAACATACAGCTTTATACATTCTTCTTTCGAATTTTGCCATATTCCTCCTTAAGAATGAAGTCCAGAAATCCAATAAGAGAACGTTTGAATCAACAATAAACTCTTAATAGAACCCCCTAACATCATTCCTCTACTTATGTATAAGAATCGGTCTATTTATAAACCTATCTATTGTGATTAGTTAAGTAAGAAACCCAATTTTTATGAGTTTTATTTTCATAAGAATCACGCATGCTTTTCAATTCATTGTACAAATCTACATACCTTATTATCTTAGCAGTGCCGCTTGCTGTTTTAAGGTTGTTTAAAGTAAGTATTGACTCTGCTTTAGATTCCAAAATCTTGTTGGCAAGATCCAAAGCCGCTTTCTCACCTAGTTTTCCATAAGCATTATAAAGCTCATTTTCCATGTTTACAGAGTAATTCTCTATATCTAATGACCTTATTTTCTCTACTATTTTTTCCAAAGAATTCTTTTCCATTTTTCCTCCTTATATAATAGATAAAAAGTAGAACAACAATCATATTTAAGCTTTGTGAATTATATTGGCCTGGCCGAGATTTGGACTCGGGACCCCTGCTTTTCCTAAAATGTTGGAGCATACTCATATAAGAGCAGTGCTCTACCGGGCTAAGCTACCAGGCCACAATGATTAATTTAATAGATACTTTAAATATTTATAACTACCTGATTATTTTAAAAGTATCCTTTAATCAAACTAGCAGGCATAACTTTAATAGATAAGTTTTTTGTGGAAAAGTCAACAGCTTCTCCCAAGAAAGGCATTTCATAGAATCCTGCATCTGTACCCCTAAAGCAATATGTTTCTTCAAGCTCGTCTTTAACCCTCTTTACCATATCTGCTTCATCTTCACTGTTTAGGAATATCTCAATGTTTTCTTTCCCCTTATAAGTATGATACTTAAAAGCATTTTTTATAACAGAGTAAACTACTTTTTTAAGTTTTGAATTTTTTTCAAAGTATTCAGGGTTTATGCAGTATTTGACTGAATTATCTATAAAAAGTCTGCCATACTTCCTATTTATAGTTACAGCGCCCTTTCTTTTCTCTATTTGGGTATCAGCTAATAAATCGTACAAAGAAGGTTCCATTAATTACATGTAACCGAAAAGCCTTAGCTTCTCCATTACTCCCTCCTTATCCTGAGATCTTCCTGCTCTTTCTTTTGTGTGTTCAAGATCCTGTTCCCATGCCGGCAAATCGCTTGTATTCTTTGAATCCAGTTTACCGTCTATTGACCTATAACCTAATTTGTAGAGAGGGTGCATTGGCAAATTATATTTAAAGACGTATCCCCACACATTTCTCTCTGTAAAAGTGATTATAGGCTGTACCCTTACATGATCAGGATGTACTCTGGGGCTTATAAAAACCTCCATTGACCTGGCATCATTTTCGTCCCACCTTACTCCCGTAAAAAGTGCATCGAATCTATACTTTTCAATTGCCATGTTCATAGCAACCGTTTTCAATAGGTGGTTCCCAACTTCTGTTTCTAGACTGTAATCAAACTCTTCTCCATTAAAGCCTATTCTTTTAGCTTCATCCTGATTAATTTTGCTAAGGCTGCTTAATTTTATCTTGTTGTCTTTTCCGACGTTCTTTATAACATCTTCATTCTTAGCATACACCATCTTGAAGCCCCATTCCTTGCTTATATCTTCAAGCATTTTCATTGTTTCGTCATAATGCTGGCCATGGTCTATAAATAATGCAGGAGGTAACTGCATTCCTAAATCTTTACAGGCCCTCCTAACTAAATCCAAAACCACTGTACTGTCCTTTCCTGCACTCCAGACTACGGTTGGGCGGTTATACCTTTTCAATGCATCCTTTATTACTATTAACGCGATTTCTTCCTTTGCTTCTAGGCTTAGTCCTCCTTCAATTCTCTGTTTTTTTACCGAATATTGTTCATTTTCCATGTTAACCTCCTACATATATCCAAGTTTTCTAAGCTTGTCCTCAAGATCAAGCATCCGTTGATCTTTTTCTTCTCCTTTATTTTTTCCTTCATTACTTTCCGAGACTAGTTCTCTAAGCAGATATTCTACAAAGCTTGAAAGCGATGTAAACC
>JAJZJK010000042.1 GCA_021851145.1 Nanobdellota archaeon | reverse complement strand
TGCAATGTTGCTGCGCGCTTCTTTCTGCGCGCCCCGGTAGCTCAGTGGTAGAGCGCTTGTCTCGTAAGCCCCTTGGATTCGGGCCCAGGAAAACAAGAGGTCGAGGGTTCAACTCCCTCTCGGGGCTATTAACCCCCAGTAAGGAACCCTTATAAAAAGACGTATAAATTATAAACAGGGACAGTGTGGTCCTTCGAGAAAAGGATCCGCTACTTTATGAATTTATACAAGATTTGATGGAGGAGGTGGAAGGAGATTAGTGTTTTGCTTCTCGTTTCCTCTTCTTCTTTTCTTAGCTAACTTATCAAAATATTGGTTTAATACTTTTCTAAATAAGAATATTATACCTGCAAATATAAGAAGAATCATTCCTAAATAAAGTTCTGATTTGTGAGTATTGAAAAGAAAGAGTGAGATAAACTCTATACTAATTATGATAAGAGCCATAACTATAAAATTGGCTAAACCTTCTTCTATAAATTTTTTAATTTGATCGATGGTCTCAGATATAAAAAATACATAAATTGCTATGAAAATAACTAGAATTTCAAAGCCATCAAATAAGTAGGTTATTGAAAGTCTGGAATTAGTTAATAATAGCTCGTAATTTGGTTCTATGGCATTCAAGGTAATACTATTACTGATATACGAAGCATTGATTAAAACCACATTCCCACTTGTGGATATTGTGTGTATTATATTGGCATTTAATTGAGTTGTTATATAGGTGCTAACTATGCCATAATTAATCATTGCATTGATAGAATAGAATATTGAAAAAAGTGCAAAAAGAATTACAGCTAATCCTAGCGTTAAGATAACCAGATAGAGAAGAGTTTTTGGTATTAAACCCATCTTGTATTTTTCTATAGAAGAGGCTAATTTCTTTGATGTTTCAAAAAATAGTCCACCAAAAAGCCCAAGTATAACTCCTGCTGTTATTATTAATCCTTGAAGAAGAATTGGATATACGCTGTTATAATCTATTGGTAAATTAGGTAGCTCGACATTAATGATATTTGGTGCGATATATAAGGCTACATAGTACAAAATTATGAATACTGCAACAATGATACTTATAAAAAATATAAGATAAAAGTATGTGATTCTGTCTACGATATCTGTTTCCGTCATCTCCTACCACTATCTCTATTAGCAAGCCATCTAGCACCTTTAGGATACGCTAAAATCAACCCTATAGCAATCAGTATGGCACTTACAAATACGCCTATTAAATCCCAAAATATACCGGAGAACAGAAATGTAAAGTTAGAGGTGCTTATTGTCTTGTGGTAGCCAGTTATGTAGGCATTATACGAGAAGATGAGGATAACTACTGCTACAATGATAAGAACAAGGCCTGAAATTTGTCTAATGCTTGGCATTTAAAGTCACACTTAGATTTTGAACTCACACGACTAATGCCCCATATCTACAAATGTTTTTCTTTGGTAATTAACAAGCTGGCTTTTTACTATTTCTAAGGTACTTTTTCTCTCTTCCAGCCTTCCTCTATATCGCATTAAATCGAGTTTTGTTGCTTCCTTTTCATATTCCGTTTTTAATGCATGCCATAATTTGCTCTGGTTATATGACGAATTATTCACCTTTTCTTCTGCCTCCTTTATAAGTTCTTCAAATGTCTCTAAGTTTTTCTGTGCTTTATCCGTTAAATCTGCAATTGTCTTTATTATATCATTACGCTCACTAATCGCCTTATCAAGCTCTTTCTGAGCACCAATTAGTTCTTTACGTTTATCTTCAACATCTTGCACGGCTTTGTCAGTCGTCTTTTGTGACTGTAGTTCTGGATATTGCTTTATAAAATCAGTCATGCTATTGAAATTCATTTCATCTACGTCAGAATATTTAATCTTAGGTGCATTCTTTTGTACTCTAATTTGTCTACTTTTTTGCGTGGTATTCCACATTTCCCATTCGTGTTGTTTAGTTTTCTCTATTATATTTCCCAAGCTCGTTAGTGATTCATGCCATTCGGTCTCTATAACAGAAAGTGTCTTTTTTAGACCAGGAATAGAGCTATCAAGTTTATCGAATTCCTCATTTTGTTCATTGATTTTATCTATGGTGCTATCAAATTCCTTCCATACTTCATTAAGTTTGTCTTCGTATTTTTTCTTCAGATATATTGCACTGGTACGCCCAGTAAGTCTTCCAAATACTCCTACCTTTTCTTTCGGTACTCTAAAAATTACTGATTTTTCTCCAGGGGTTCCTTCACGGTCCTCTAATCCATATCCACTTTTCCCATCGTGTTTTTCTTCGGCCATATTCTCATCGTTTTTAGCACCAATTATCAAATGATAGTATGTTGTATGCCCAGATAGGGTTTTACTAAATTCACATATAGAACGTGGCACAAATTTTTGTAATTTTTGACCATTCTGCATATACCATATCTTTACTTTATCCCCTAAAATGTCAAACCCACCGTAATGTTCTTCTAATGAATCTTTATCTTTCTCATTTCTAAAATAGATTATTACATACGCTCTACTATGATGCCTGTTCCAACCATTATACTCAGTATATTCCTTTGGCCTCCAATACCTCAAGTCTTCCCCCATTATCTCACTTGAAATATTCTTTTTCCGTTACGTTCTTCGGTTTTATGACTACTTCAAAATGCTTTATCATGCTCTTTATCGCTTCTTGCTTTGTCTTTAGCTTATTAGCAAGCTTATAGACATCAACAATACTATTTTCCTCATCTGATAAATCTATCTGTATCTTTACCATTATAACACTATGATACTTTATATATCATGAAGATATATAAATCTAACTATTAAGTGCAGCTAGGCTAGCGGTATGAGAATCAATAAAAATCTTACATGCTATTTGTTTTTGATACTTATGGGTGCAGGAGCAACGATCGGCGGAATTATAATACTTTTAATTATTCTCGGAGGTTTGTACTACCTTTATTCTATAGGGACTTTTACCACATTATTATCAACTCCGATATCTTCAATCATAAATAATCCTAATAGTTACGTTGGAAAACAGATTACAGTAACAGGGGATCTAGGCGATGGGGCTGTAAGCGGGACGAATTGGTATAGCCTCTATAGCCGTGTAGGTTACGTAGAGGTGCATATAAACAATGAAAGCCCATATGCTGCTTATGATTATAGCACCAACTATACGATGACGGGAATCTTTACCAAAACTGAGGGTTGTTCATTACCATATTCGGCAGGCATAAACCTTGGAAGTTGTAGTAATATATCTTCCACATTCGGCAGTAAGACTATAGAGATTTATTACTTGAATGTAAGCTCTGTAAAACCTGCATAAAGTTCATATGTGACAATATGGTCAATTTGAAATTTGCTTTTGTTTTTTATGGGATGATGGTGGCTGTTGTAGTTCTTGCATTTTTGACATTAATGGGGATTTTATATTTCGGAATAGACTTCAGTACAATATTTACAGGTGTACTCTTTGTGCTAGGGTTATACCTGATAATAAAGGCAGTGATAGAAAAACGATCTGAATTCAAAAAGCATAAAGCTAACGCCCTCAAGAAAGGGTTTTAATGACGGCGGGTGCCTTATCGAGAAGAGGGCACTCTCTCGGGGCTTGGTGTTTTATACTTTGTTAGACAGTAAGACAAAACGGAAAACTTTTAGACGCGTGCACCGATAATTCTTTTGAGGTAGCGATATCATGTTAAAACCGCTCGCGGTCGTAC
>JAJZJK010000041.1 GCA_021851145.1 Nanobdellota archaeon | reverse complement strand
CCAGGATTTAACATCCTGTGGAGCAGATACTGCTCTTACTGAAAATGAATCCTTTAGTTTGTCAAATCTTGCTTTATACACAAACTCAACAAACATTGCATTGGCTTATGAGTATGCTAACTACTCAAATAGCTTGCCAGATTACCTCTTTATAGGGGGGTTTACAGGTAAAGTCAACCTTTCCTTAGAATATTCAAACGGTAGTGCAACTGCTTTAACTGTTCAGAATTCTCCGTTTACATACTTTACAAATACCAAATCTATTGCTTTGCCTGCAGGCGTTTATAGCTTTGTAGCAACTAGCGTAACAAATCCAAGCATCTATGTAGATTTACCTTTTTCAGTGGGTTGATTTGTTTTTTACTTTTTTAAAGAGTAAATATAAATCTTTAAATATAACTAATTTTTAATTATATTCATGGCAAAAGGACAGTCAGCATTAGAATACATGATGACCTATGGTTGGGCAATACTAATCATAGTTATCGTAGCTGTAATCCTGTACTCTATGGGTATTTTCAACCCTAGAGCAAGCGTAACTGCAGTTAGCAGTGGATTCAGTCCATTCGCAGCAAGTGCAGCAGTATGTAGTGGTAGTACACTAACCGTAGCCTTCAGTGTTGGAGGTTTACCAAACGGAGCAAATTCTGTTACAGGCTTAGTAGGAAGTTACTCTTCTGGTAGTGGAATTAGTCCAGCTAATGGTGGTCTTACTGCTAATCCTTCAACAGTAGCTGTGGGAGGTAGCTTTAATATGACTGACAATAGTGTTACATGTACTCCAGGAGTTGCATTTAGTGCATCAGGTACTATTAACTACACAGTTTCGTCTGCAGCAGGTACTGCAAGTTACGTTGCAACAGGAACAATAGCAGGAACAGGCAGCTAAAAAATGATTTGATTTTTTATTTTTCTTTTTAATTTTTTATTGCCTTGAAAACTGCTATTAATAAATATTTAATATTTTTCTTTTACACCGTATAACCAGCTTCTTTTAAAGATCTCATTTAGTTTTTCTAAGTAATGCTCTGTTTTCTTATTTATTTTTTCCAGGTTTTCTGTAGAGAGCTTAAAATTGCTTATGCAGTTGATAAGCTTCCTTTTATCCTCATCTTTTATAACTAAATTTGAAAAATACTCAGAAAAGCTTTCTAAAGTATCTTTAGCTTCATTTTTGTATAGAAAACTTGACAGTGCAGAGGCTCCGGCAATGGCCTCTAAATAGCTGTTTGATTTAGATAGAGCATATCGTGTAGCCTCGGATTCAGGGAATGTTTCTGTAAGGTTATAATACTCCTTGCTAATTTGGAGAAGTTTGTAAAAGTAATTGTTAACCCCCTCATTTTTGTAATTGATATTGTGGGAATGGCCCAATTCATGATAAACTATAAATTTACAGCCTTCTTTTAATCCTTCTAAATTCTTGTTTTCCAATACAAAATACATTATGCGTTTCATCTTATCAGATATCCATATTTTGTTATTTCCTAGAGAATACGCAATAGAATTGCTACAATCTGGCAGCAGGTTGTTTATTAGCTTAAATTCTTCATTTATCCCGAGTTTTTCTGTCAGAAATTTCTGGTATTTTGAATTATCCTTTAGCAATTCTGAGAGGTTCTTGTTTTTCATTTGTTTTTTAGATTTAAATTAGTATAAAAATGTTTATTTTATAATAAACACCAAAAACAAGGAGTTATCTACCAGTAAAATCATAAAAATAGCTGTTTAATCTTATTTTTTAATTAAAATTGGAAAAGTTTAATAACAATGGCAATTCTTAAATAATTAATGCTTACTGGAGGCAGGATAGATTTTAAAGGAGTAGTGTTTGATTTTGATAACACTTTAGTTGATACTAAGACTACAATACAAGAAGCATACAAGATAGTTTTTTCTGATATAGCAGGAAGATTTAATCTAGACAAAGAAAATTTAATCTCTTCTGCGAATCGTTTTCAGGAGGAAAAGATTAAGGAATTATCAAAGTCAAAAGCCTCTTACGACCATGCGCAGTGGATAGGTGAGATAACAGAAAGAAGCGGGGTAAACTTAAATGAAAATGAAAAAGACTATTACAAAAATCTTTTTTACTCTTATTTTTTGAATAATCAAATTTTTTCAGATAAAACCGAATGGCTTTTAAAAGAACTGAAAAAAGATGGGAAGAAATTGGCATTGCTCAGCGAAAAAGACTCAATACCTGGGCTAAAAGCTGAAAGAATAAACAAAGTCCCTTTTCATGGATATTTTGATATAGTAGTGATTGCAGGTGAAACAATTCCTTTTACAAAGGTAAAAGATGGTTCAAAGGCATTTACAGAAACGGCGAAACTTTTGGGTTTAAGCACTACAGAAGTAGTAATGGTAGGGGATAGGCTAGATCTGGACATACAAAATGCAAAGGAGTCTGGTATGAAAGCAGTCCTGTTTACTGGCTATATAAAATCAAACGAAAAAAGCAGATATGATCCAGATTTTATCATAAATAATTTAACAGATCTTAGTAGAATTTTATAAAGGTTTTATTAAACAGTCTATAATCCAAAAATTTAGATTATTGAAGCGATATCATTACTCTTCCGTTCTTTTCTTTGTTGTTATTCTCTTCGAATGCTTCCTTTGCGTCTTGGAAATTGAATTTTTTCCAGACTTTTACATTTAAGTTATTTGATTTATCTACCATTTCAGAAAATTGCTTTAAAGATCCTCCTGTTGAACCTAATACACTCAGTTGTTTAGAATATAGCTGTGAAATATCTATTTTAGCGTTGCTTCCTGTCTCTGTTCCAAATGCTACCATCCGTCCGTTCTTTCCTAACAAAGAATAACCCAAGTCCCACAACTTTTCACCTATAGAGTCTATAACAATATTAGCCATGGAAGAATTAGTTATCTTTTTTACTTCCTCTACTGCATTTTCGTATCCAATTACATAATCTGCGCCGTAATCCTTAACCCAGTCTTTACTTGATATTGCAATAGTCTTTGCTCCGCGCATTTTAGCAAATTGAAGTGCAAATATCCCCGTGTTGCCAGAAGCTCCGACTACAACAACAAATTCATCTTTCTTGACGTTTGCTCTATCCAATGCATTATAAGAAGTAAGTGCGGCAACAGGCAAGCTAGCAGCCAATTCAAAGCCCACAGAATCTGGTATTTTAATTGCATTCTTTTGATTTACAGCTGCATATTCTGCTAAACCCCCATTGCTTCCAATGCTAAAAATATATCCATTATCACAAAGCATCTCCTCCCCACTTAAACAATAAGAGCAGGTTCCATCAAAATACCTGTTATAAACACTTACTTTATCGCCCTTTTTTAGTTCTTTTACATTTTTTCCCACATCTTCAATCTCTCCGGCAAATTCCGCACAGGGTATTATTTCAGATTTTACAGGTATTAAATCTATTACCATTGAGTCTATAGGGTTTAATCCAATTGCTTTGATTTTTATAAGCACCTCCTCCGGTTTTATTTTAGGTTTTTCTATCTCCTTTAAATTTAGATTGTCTATTCCGTTTTTACTTAGAACCCATGCTTTCATATCGTATAAGATATATGTAATAATATAAAAAGCTTTTCAGTTTAAATCCTATAATTAAAAAGTAAATATATTATTAAAATAACCACAATTAAGTAGGCCTTTATATACTAGTTATTATCTTAGAGTAAAATGAAACTTGAAGAAATTCTTCCGAAAAAGGATTATCCTGAAAAAGTTATTGATAAGGTAGCGCTTTTGGGCAAGGATGTAATACCCGAAATAGAAAATGCTGTTTCAAAATATGATGGG
>JAJZJK010000040.1 GCA_021851145.1 Nanobdellota archaeon | reverse complement strand
CATTTACAATATTGAGACCATTCAATACCTATGGGAGAAAAGACAACAAGCATTTCTTCATAGAGAGCGTTATCTACCAGATGCTGACAAAGAAACGCGTAGAACTCGGGGATCCAAATGCAATACGCGATTGGCTCTATATAGACGATCATATTGACGGTTATATAAAAGCGCTCGCAAATCCCAAGGCAATAGGCGAGGACATACAGCTCTGCACCGGCAATTTCTACTCGACAAGAGAGACAGCAGAGCAGATAAAGGCGCTTATCGGCTTCAAAGGGGAGATAGCATGGAACTCAACACAGAAGAGGCCTCTTGACGCAGTTGTACTCAAGGGCGATTACTCAAAAGCCAAGAAGCTGCTCGATTGGCATCCAAAGACGACTCTAGAAGAAGGTCTGAAGAAGACTATAGAATACTGGCAAAGAACGCTTCCAGCTAACTAATATTATAAAAGACCCTGTGTTACATCTGCAGCATTACGCATGAATCATAAATTCAATGTCCGACTCTTAAAAATCGTAAGTATCCATCTAAAGAGATAAAACTTACTTCTCATTCTCTAAAGGCACCCTTAATTCTATCAACAACAGCCTCCGCTTCTGTTATCTTCATGCCGTTGTATATTGGCAGGCAAATTACTTTTTTAGAAAACTCTTCTGATTCCTTGAGTTTTACCTGCCTAAATAAATTTCTAAATACAGGTTGCTTATGGAGTGGCGCCCATCCTAACCGAGCCTGAATATCACCATTTAAAAGATAGTCATAAATCTCTTTAACTTTATTTTTATCTGCATACGCAATACACATCATATAAGGATGCACATCAACGTATTCCTTAACTTCTTGAAATTCTAATAAATTAGCTAATTCGGATTTGTAAAAGCTAACTATTTCGTTTCTATTTTTAATAAAAGCATCCAATTTTTTCATTTGCGCTAATCCTATTGCAGCTTGAAGATCAGTTATTCTTAAGTTTAATCCATACGAATCCCATTGAAATTTTGTACTTGACTCTCCATGGCTTCTAAATTTACGCAGCGAATGCCCAAATTCCTCATCATTTGTTAGAACTGCACCTCCTTCTACAGTTGTGATATTTTTTGCTGCATGGAAACTAAATATTGTGGCATGACCCCACGACCCTATAGGCCTCTTATATGCAATTCCACCTATCGCTTCGGCTGCGTCTTCCACAATCTTTATGTTATATTTATCTTGTAACTCGTATACCCTTTTGATATCAACAGAATGCCCCGCAATATCTACAGGGACGATACCCATAATATCTTTACCCTTATTTTCTCTAAGAATTTTTTCCGCTTTATCCAAGTCTATATTGCCCGTTGTAGGCTCTATATCTACAAGTATTGGCTTTATCCCAAATGTAGTTGCGGAGTTAAGCGTCGATACAAATGTAAATGATGGAAACAATACTCTGTCTCCAGGTTTAAACATTGTTGCGAATACAGACATTAATGCAGAAGATCCATTGTTCATCACTACTGCGTTCTTTGCTCCGCATCTAATCTTTAATTCTTCTTCAAAGCTTTTAGTCATCGGTCCCTGACTAAACCAATCACTCTTAATGACTTTATGTAACTGTATTACTTCCTCGCTACGTATTGCTGGTTTACTCCAAGGTATGAAAGATGATTTATCTTCAGTAAGGTAAAGTGCCATAGAGATAATGTCATTTAGCTTATTTTTCCTAAGCTCTTCATCAAAAAAAACACCTTCAATTACGAACCCGAACCTCTCATATAATTTTATTGCACGCAAATTTTGAGAATTACAAGATAACCATATCTTCCTAAGTTTATGCCTTCTAGCTGACTTTATTAAATATTCCATAATTTTATTAGACAAAGCAGTTCCTCTGTAATCCTCTGCAATAAATATACCAAGTTTGCATACATGTTTTTTATAAGGCTGTTTAAATTTCTCTAAGTGGCCATAACCAACTAATTCTTTATTAGATAAGGCAACAATAACGTCAAAGAACCTTGATTTTGATAGTAGTTCATCGATTCTTATGTTCTGAATAAAATCAAAAAATATTCTGTCTTGTTCACTAAGGCTATCAAAAGAGGTCCTAATCTTTTCCAGATGTGCCCTATTAACCTTAACGATTTTGTACTTCACGTCCAATCAACCAACCTTATTTTAATTTCCCTTTTTATAAATGTTGTTATCAGTTTAATTGTTTTTGTATTCGGGTGGTATACTTTTGTGGTAGGATCTACCCATACTGAAAACCCATGTTTTTTAGCACTCTTACAAAATCCAACTATACTCTCCTTCTTACTAAATCTTGCCCCTTCAATTACTACTTTGCTTTTGATTAGCAGTACACTGCCGCATGAATCTACTTCAAAAGGTTTATCTGGATTAAAACATTCGTGATATGGATATTCAATAGTAAAACATCCTCTAGGTAGCCATCCTCTATCCCTTCTTTTATTGTTTTCGTTAATTTTATTACCTGATCTAAAAGCCCATATATCATAGAATTTATCGCTACCTTTCCTAAGTACTAAAGGTGCTATCAAATCCTTGTTTTTTTGTATAAGCCTTTCTAAGATATCGTAGTCGTATAAGATATCTGACTCTAACCACAAAATATAATCTGGTTTGAAACTTAAAGCAGTTACTATTGCGTCATTTGCAAGTTCCGATAAGGCTTTAAGCCTAACAGGATTTGCGACAGATCCGTAGACAATTGTACGTTTATCTATTTTTTTTAAAATCAGTCTAGGAACTTTTTTAATATATGATTCAATCTTTCCATATGTATTATCGGAACTATCTCCTTCAATTAGAACGAAAGAAAGACGTACGTTTTTACGCCGTAATCTTAAAATATTAGCAAAATAAGTATCTACGTTATTTTCCGAATTCCTAAATAGCGAACACACACATATACTGTATACTCGTTTCATAAACTCCAATAAAATAAGCGTTGTTAGCAATTATATTAAGCAATGGCTATTTAACCCTTTTGATATAGCTGACTTTGTAGTTTAATCTGAAATTTGTAGTTTTATTAATCTTTATGTATTTTTATTGTTTTATGGAGGATTTAGATATCAAGACTTTGCTCCAAGAGTATAATAGACTAATGCAAAGGTTACAAGAAGCAGGGATAATTAGAAGTAATAATTTAGTTGCTGATTATGGAGAATACTTAACCTCTAAAATGCTTGATTTAACTCTTATGCCAAGTGGGAATAAGGATTATGATGCAATAGATAAGGAAGGCACAAAATACCAGATTAAGACGAGAAAGGGTAGCCGACATAAAATTGCATCTATTTTACCAACTGATAGAACTTTAGAAGAATTAAAGACCTGTGATTTTGATTTCTTATTAGGTATGGTTTTTGATAATGATTGGAATGTGCGACTTTTGTTGAAAATACCAAGAGAAAAAATAGAGCCTAATAAGCACAAAAGAATTGTAATAAATAAAGACTTAATAGCAAAATATGGGATAATGCCTAAGAGTTAATCCGATTAGACTCTATCCCCAACTCGAACATAGCACTTATTAACACACAAATATTATGGCATAGAATCTTTAGAAGTACCTCGTTAATCTGTGCTGTCTTATCTTTGCTCCTTACCAAGTCCGTGAACTTCGCCTTTATCGTGTTGTTAGTGCTTTCTACGTTGCTCCTTAGATGGTAGTGCTGTAAGAAGTTCCCTCTGTTATAAATAAAACGGCCGTGCATCTTTATTCAGATGCGGTTGCTACTTCTTGGCTTCATTGTTGCGCTGCTCCTAAAAGCAATTTATTGTGTTCCGCACACCAATGATAAATATGGATTGTTGTTTCAGCTTGAACAAGCATTATCTGCTGAAACCTGGGCTATTGCAAAGCCGGCATCATGCGCACAAAAACCTTACTGCAAGTCCTGCTAATCAATATTATAT
>JAJZJK010000039.1 GCA_021851145.1 Nanobdellota archaeon | reverse complement strand
GAAACGCATTCATAGCTTCACAGGATTTTATATTTATATTATATATTAGATACACAAACATACAAATTTTGGGATTGCTATCCGGATTTATATTTATATTGCTCCCGTTGGCAATATCCATATTCCTGCTTATAGGGTTTATAAGTATGAGAAGAAGCTTTGTAAAATTCGATTTGCTAAGCAAAGAAACCTTATCTAAGATAAAAAATGTGAATAAAAGAACAAACAAAAAGAGAAAATAAAAATTTTACGTATTTAAACAGAAAAAACCTAAAACAAATATGGAACTGGAAGAAATTATTGGAAAAGTTATTAGTAAGGGCACAGAATTGTGGGAGCCATTGGTACCAGATGCTGTTTTTTCCGGTGTTTTGATTGAGGATAATGAAGTAGCGAAGTCGCTTAAAAAAATAAGTAAAGATAAAGAAAAGCTGAATTTACTTTACAAGGGTGTAAACGCTGACTTATTTGTTATTGAAAAACCTTATCATACTTTTTATAATTCCAATACTGTAGCAAATATCTATAGTCTGTCAAAAGAAACAAATGGTGATATAGAACTCACGAAGGAACGACTTAGGGGTGAATTTGGATATAAAGTTTATGAAATTTATAAAAAAATGATAGATTCAAAAGATTGCTGCTTGCACAAAAATAACTGCCCGGTTAATTATTTGAATGAGCATATCTAGATAAATTGAACCAAGTAATTAATTTTAATTAAACCTTTTCTGCGATCTCTTTTCCAACATCAGAGCATTTTGAAGTTCCGCCAAGATCGTAAGTGAGGATTTTCCCTTCTTCTAGAACCTTGTGTACAGCATCTTCTACTGATTTGCCTGCTTCTTTGTAACCCATCCAGTCAAGCATCATTTTAACTGACATTGCAAATAACATAAGCTGTTCAGCAGATCTTGTTATATTATTTGAACAGGAAATAAAAATCAATTAGGTAAGGTATTTATATTAAAAATAACCAGAGTAAATATGAAAGACCTTGTCTGTGGTATGGAAGTTACAGACAAATCGGAATACAAAAGCACTGTTGAGGATGTTACATACTATTTCTGTTCAAAAAAATGCAAAGAAACGTTTGATAATAACCCGTTAAAGTATACAAGAGGATAGATAATAATGCCAACTGACCCGGTCTGTGGGATGCATGTCCCTGATAGCTCTAATCTAAAGATTCAACAAGATAAAGAGGTTTATTATTTCTGTTCTACTACATGCAAGATAAAGTTTCAAGAACCGGAAAAAGAACTCAAAAGCGAACTTATAGCATTAATTGTAGCGTGGACGTTCTCGATTCCAATACTGGTAATAAACTATGTTTTTGAATTTCAATACAAGAATTATTTAATGCTTATTTTAGCTTTGCCTGTACAATTTTACTCTGGATTACATTTTTACAGAGGAGCTTACCAGGCAATTAAGATGCATTCGGGTAATATGGACTTGTTAGTAGCAATAGGAACTTTAACGGCATTTGCTTTTTCAACTATGGTAACACTATTTCCAAACATATTACCAATAGATTCAGTATACTTTGACACGTCTGTATTTATAATTTCAATTATAATGACAGGAAATTATTTACAAAGTCTTACAGAAACAAAGGCCAATAGTGCAGCAAGAAAACTCCTTAAAAACTTACCATCTACTGTACACTTAATTACAAAAGATGGATTAAAAGAAGTTAATGCATCTACTGTTGAAAAAGGAAACCTAATACTAATAAAACCAGGAGAAACTATAGCTGTAGATGGAGAGATAATTGAAGGGAAAACAGAAATAAATGAGTCTATGTTGACTGGAGAATCAGAACCAGTTGTAAAAGTAAAAGGATCAAGCGTAATTTCTGGAACACTAAATATAAATGGCGTCATAAAAGTAAAGGTCGAAAAAGCAGGAAAGGATTCAACAATAAGCCAGATGTATTCTATGATAAAAAAGGCAGCTACGGGTAAACTTAAAGTACAAAAGATGGCAGATGTGTTCTCTTCATATTTTGTGCCTGTTGTTATTACGGCAGCAGTTATTTCAGCAATAATATGGTTTGTTGTTCTCACTGTAGGAAATAGCACTTTGGTTTATGATATAACAATGTTATCATTCGTTTCTGTTATTGTTATAGCATGCCCCTGTGCAATAGGCTTAGCTACACCGATAACATTGCTCATAGCCTCTAACATCTCTTCTAGTAAATACATATTACTAAAAAATGTAAATGCATTTGATAGATTGTCTAAAGTTAATATTGTTATACTAGATAAAACAGGCACTTTAACTGATCCTAACCCAGAATTAAAAGATATAATACCTGTAAAGAAGGCGTATAATAGTGCATTCATTCTAAAATATGCCGCTTCATTGGAACAATACTCAAACCACCCTATAGCAAAGACAATCACTGCGCATGCTTCAAATAAGAAAATAAATTTATTTGAAGTGTCAAACATTGAAGAGAAGCCAGGCGAAGGCGTTTACGGCATTATAAATGGGGAAAATGTAAGCGTGAGAAGGACAAAAGAAAAAAATACAATTGGGGTATATATAAATGACTCTTTACTAGGTGAAATAACTTTGTCATATAAAATAAAAGAAAGTGCAAAGCAATTAATATCAAAATTTAAATCAATTGGTATACCAACAGCAATGATAACAGGTGACAGTAAAGCAGAAGCAGAGCGTGTTGCTGAAATCTTAGGCATAAATGAAAAATATTATGAAGTTGCGCCTGATAAAAAAGCTGAAATAATAAAAGAATATCAAAAGAATGGAAAGTATGTAATGTATGCTGGTGATGGTATAAATGATGCTATTGCCCTTGAAAGTGCAGATTTTGGTGTAGCTATGAGTATTGCTAGTGATATAGCAAAGGAAAGTGGTGATGCAGTTCTTTTGAAAGACGATCTAAATCTTTTATATGATTTATATTTAATAGGAAAGCTTACTATAAAGAAGGTAAAACAAAACATTGGATGGGCAGTTGGATATAATATCGCTTTAATACCAATTGCTGGAGGAGCTCTTGTACCATTGTTTGGATTAGGTATATATTCAGTATTACCACTTCTAGCCGCAACTGCAATGGGAATGAGTTCTGTTAGCGTTGTATTAAATTCATTGTTATTAAAAAGTAAAGTCTATAGAAAGTTTAGTAAATTTTAAATATATTTTTATAAGACTAAATAATCTACTATTTAGTTTATGTTTATTATAAACCTATCTTACTTGCTATCTCTTTTCCAACTTCAGAGCATTTGGCAATTCCACCAAGATCGTAAGTGAGGATTTTCCCTTCTTCCAGAACTTTGTGTACAGCATCTTCTACCGATTTGCCTGCCTCTTTGTAATCCATCCAGTCAAGCATCATTTTAACTGACATTATAGTTCCTATAGGGTTTACTTTATCCATGCCGGTATACTTGGGAACAGAACCATGTATAGGCTCAAACATTGCATACTTTTCTCCAATATTCGCAGATGCACCCGTCCCTATGCCTCCAACAACCATCGCAGCTTCATCTGAAATTATATCCCCAAAAAGATTTTCAGTAACGAGTACATCATAAAATTCTGGTTGCTTTATAAACCACTGGGTTATTGCATCTACATGCGCATCATCCGCTTTAACATCCGGATGTTTCTTTGCCTCTTCATAAAATATATCCTTAAACATGCCATCTGAAACCTTCAATACATTGCCTTTATGCACAAGAGTAACATGTTTTTTCCTTTCCTTAGCTAAATTAAAAGCATATTTAACTATTCTTTCGCAGGCCTTTCTTGTAATTACCCTTATACCTATAGTGGTTTCTTGATTTAATCTGAAATCAAGACCGGAATACATCCCTTCGGTATTCTCCCTTACTATGACCATATCAACATTGGGTTTGAGGCTTGGAACATTTGGTAAAGTTTTGTTTGGCCTTACATCCGCGTAAAGATCAAAATACTTTCTTATCCCAACGTTTGCGCTTGGCAGTGAATTTGCGCCCTCTG
>JAJZJK010000038.1 GCA_021851145.1 Nanobdellota archaeon | reverse complement strand
TTTATGTGTCCAGGAACAAGCAGATCTTCAATTTTAGTTCCTTCTTTTTCAAATAATCCCCATTCCAAAGCGGCTTCAAATCTTTCCTTTACGGCTTCTTTTACAGTATCAGAGGTTGTTACCTGCGCGTTTATGTTTTCTATTATATCCTTTAAGTCGTATACTCGCTTGTCTTCTTCCAATGCCTCTAATACTTGATTTATCAGTATACCATGCTCATCATTTATTGAAAAGTTGAAGATATCACACCAATCGCTTGTTGAAAGCTCGTTTGCAGATATTGAAAATGGATAATCTGCCATTTCCACGTTTTCCTCTTTTACCCTGTCAAACGCACCTTTGGGAACGAATACATTTATGTTCTTGAAAGCAGTCGGCTGATAACCCCACTGCTTCAAAATATCCGCTTCCTTGTAATTCGGATTCTTCATCGTCCAGTATATGCCCATCGTATCTATTATCAATGACGTAATGCTGTTTGCTGTATCTTCTTCCAACGAGGCTAAACCCTCCGCTATCACTCCCATAGTATAGCTTTTTCCCGAACCTCTTTTTCCAGCTATTAAAACTACATGCGGCCTTAGGGCATCAAGCATTATGTTATTACCAAGACTGATGACATTACCCATCGTTATGTACTGCTTGCCTATTAGAGTAGTGGCTAAATCTCCGTAATCTTTATGATCCTGCTCGTTTCTTCCTATAACTACACTGTAAGGCATAATAGAATAGAATTTTTTATCAAATATAAAAGATTAAACTACAGTAAAATACCTTGAAACTTCTGTTGTTTAATGCATTACAGACAGACTTGAATAACCAATAAATGAAATAAATACTAATACTTTGCATAAGAAAAACAGATAACTAAAACAGATTATAGATAAAATAAAGTTTTCTCAGAGACTACGCATTGAAATGAGATTAGTTTCAATTATAAAACTAATTTTAAACTTTAAGTTTCATAATTAGAACTATTATTTTAAAGCTAACGGCAAAAATTGTACTTAAATGTATCTCCTTATAAAGTGATACTTTTTGCTTTTGTATCACCTTGCAATGGAATACATTAAAAACAATGTATTGGCTATTTAATGAAGGAAATTACTAGAATTTATTCTTTTTAAGCCACTGCTCTTCATCTATCTTTACCGACTTGCCTTTTACTTCCTCTACTTTGTATCTTTTTTCAAGCTGGCTCATCTTTGACAAGAAAGCCTCTTCTAAGTCAAAATCTAAATGATCTGCCATCGCTAAGCAGCCAAAAAACACATCTGCTGTTTCATTCTTTATCTTCTGCAGAAATTCCTTGTCTTCTCTTGCTTTTTTGTCTAATTCCTTTCCATCATTCCAAAGGAACAACTCCAATAATTCATTAGCTTCTACAGATATGTCCTCTGCCAAATCCTTGGCTGTTTGAAACTTTCTCCAGTCTCTCTCATCTATGAAATTTCTTGCTTTTTCCTTTAGATCTTTTAATTCCATAGATTGAATTATACAGATAACATATTTAAGTTTCCGCTTTGTAGGTTAGGCTATGGGGAATAACAAACTACGAAAAGTAACACTTTGTATTTTATTTGACAAGGATAGGGTATTGCTAGCCATGAAAAAACGTGGCTTTGGCGTTGGAAAATGGAATGGCGCCGGCGGAAAGTTAAAAGATGGCGAAACCATTGAAGAAGCTATGCTCAGGGAAACTAAGGAAGAGATAAATGTTCTGCCAGTAGAATACTATGAAGCTGCTGTTATAGATTTCTTCTTTGATGGAAAAGAAGAATTCAACCAAGAAATGCATGCTTTTCTATGCAAAAAATGGGAAGGAGAGCCTTCAGAAAGCGAAGAAATGTTACCTAAATGGTTTGATATAAACAGCATACCTTTCAATGAGATGTGGGAAGATGATAGGATCTGGATACCTTATGTTTTAGAAGGCAGAAAAATAGAAGCGAATTTTAAATTTGATAAATCAGAAAAAATAAAAGAGATAAACTTAAAAATGAAAAGTTAACTCTCTTACTTTTAACATCTACTGTTTCGAAAATGGATAAGTTGCCAAGCTTTTAGCTTGATTGTAGGTTATGTTTCCGTTATTTATTGAGTCAATCACAAAATCCTTACCATTGCCTATATATAATTCGCTTGATCTCGTTTTATTTGAAGTATTGTAATTCTCTATTATATTGATGTATATCATTTTTGAGCTTCCTATGACAGAGTAATTACTTTCTATTTTTGTATTATTCTGATTTGAAGCCAAAAGAGTATCCACAGAGCTGTTCATTTGGCTTAACAAAGGAGAAACTGAATTACTTGAATTCAAATAGAAGACTTCTGAGGAAAATTCGGTTACATTTGCAGTATTATTAGCTGCTATAAGAGATAATTCCGAAGATGGTATAAACTGCTCTATTGCTGCTCCTAATGTACCTGGTGGAAACTGAGAAGCATCTTGTTTAATAACTGTAGAATTAGCAGATTTATTTGCAACCGTTGTCCAGTTCCCTCCAAATATATTAGAAAGAAATGATGGAGAAAAAGAATTTATCGGAGTAAAGGATGTTATTTGCGCTGTTTTTCCAACATGAAAAACAAAGAATAATGTTAATATCACTGCAATTATAACTACTACACCGATAATTACAGCAAATACTGGCAATTTAATATTCTTTTTATCTTGATTTTTTACTTCATTTTCTTTTTTATGAGATTCGTTTTCATTTGAACTGCTAACTTTGTTTTCTTCTTTTAATTCCACATTTTCTTTTTTCCCTTCTTTATGCTCTTGATCTTTAGAATCCATCAATAATTATAATATTGTTTATATTTAAGCGTTACTATAATAATATCATCCAACTTTTCCTTTAACGTTTTTGATATCTTCTCAATACACTTTGGAGATGAAAACGGTTCTGCTGTGAAAATTAAGTTATTGTACATCTCTTCTTCCTCAATAAAAATATAAAATTGGCCCAGGTAAAGAAAAAGGAATGGTCTATAAATTTCTACCTTATATTGATTTTTATATCCTTTTGAGAGATTAGTGATTTCGGCATACAGTCCCGAATAGATGAAGCTTTTTCTAAATAGGATAACAAATTCTTTCCTTTTATTGCCAATTTCAAAGGCATTTCAAATTTATCTGTCATATTTTACTATGAAGTAATTTATTATTAATGCTTTTCTATTAAAAATAAAGGACCCAATAAGCAGATTTAAGAACGAAATAAACTACATAAATTGATAAGAGTTTCCTATCCTTTACTATGAAGATAATTTTCTAAAACGAAATATGAATTTTTTTACTTCTTATATTATCATATGTTGTTCTCATATCCATTTCACTGCCAGATTAGATAAAAGTTTAGTTAATTCTTTTCGAAATTAATTTTAAACGTAAATTACCCTGTAATTTTTTAAAGCGTTGTTTTAAAGGAAAATTTTAAACAGATTTAAAACGCCGGGAGCAGGATTTGAACCTGCGAATCCTTGCGGAAATCGGTTCTCGAGACCGACGCGTTACCAGGCTGCGCTATCCCGGCATTTCAATGTTTATTGTATGTTTTTACTAATTTAAATTGAGGATTTCTTTATTTAATATGGATATAACGCTTATAGCAGAGACTTTTGATCCAAGCAAAGGTGGCATTCCTAGATATAACTATGAAATGGCTAAAATAAAAGAAATAAAGAATGCAATAGATTTTTCCAAGTCTCTTAAAAATGAAAGCCTATTGGATAAATACCTAAATAAGAAGTTCCGCAGGAAAAAAGTACTTGAAAAAAACGCTAAAGAGCTTGGTAAATTGCTTCATTTCACTCAGCCTGAAGTGATGGTTAAAACTGAAGAACTGAGAAAAAGGAAAATAATCCTTACAGTGCATGATTTAGCAGTTTTCGGTACTATGAAGGTTAAAGGAGTTTATGGTAGTTTGCGCGGAATGTCTTTTAGGAAGCAGTTCAGGTTTGCTGTTGAACGTGCTGATACAATAATGGTAAACAGCACTCAAACTAAGGATGAATTAATAAACATACTTAAAACAGATCCTGGAAAAATAGTGGTCGACAACCATGGCATAGAGGATAAATTCAAGCCTTTAGAAGTTAAAAAGGAAGGGATAATAGGCTATTTCGGTGGCTTTAACAGAAGAAAAAGAGTTGACAAGCTGATTGAAGATTTTATAGCCTCTTCTTTAAATGCAAAACTAAAGCTTGTAATATTCGGAAACAATGAAGATTACCCTTTACTAAAGAAAAAATACGAAAAGTTCGGCAGCGTAATATTCAAGGATAAGATTCCTGAAGAAGACATAGTAAAAGTGATAAACAGCTTCGATTACTTTATTTACCCTACTTCTTATGAAGGCTTTGGCTTGCCATTATTGGAATGCATAGCCTGCGGTGTACCTTCTTTCATATATAAGGATGCAGTTATACCTGAAGAAGTAAAAAAATATGCCATTGAA
>JAJZJK010000037.1 GCA_021851145.1 Nanobdellota archaeon | reverse complement strand
TATTTACGGGTTATGAAAAATCTCAGGAAAAAGGAAATTATGAGCCTGACTTAATAATAAGTGATATCTCAGAATTTAGTAAGGTACTGTAAGAAGAATAAATAGTGGAATTTATTCCATACTCCTGGTTAGTGCATTAAAAGTTGGCATACTAGCAACTGATAAAAATATGTACTATAATTCTATTATAATCCTTCCGTCTTTTTCTCTGCTGCTATTTTCCTTAAACGCTTCCTTTGTTTCCTGAAAATTGAATTTTTTCCAGACTTTTACCTTTAAATCTTTGGATTTATTTACTACTTCGGAAAATTGTTTAACTGAGCCACCCGTTGCTCCTAGTATACTAAGCTGCTTAGAGTATAGCTGTGAAATGTCTATTTTAGCGTTACTTCCTGTTTCCATTCCGAATGCAACCATTCTGCCGTTTTTACTCAAAAGTGAATAGCCTAAATCCCAGAATTTTTCTCCGATCGATTCTATAACTACATCTGCCATATGCGAGTTAGTTATCTTTCTTACTTCTTCCAGCGCATTTTCGTATCCAATTGCATAATCTGCACCAAAGTCCTTAACCCAATTCTTGCTTGAAATTGCAATAGTTTTTGCACCCAGTATCTTGGCAAATTGAAGTGCAAATACACCGGTATTACCGGATGCGCCAATTACGACAACGAATTCATTTTTCTGCACCTTTGCTCTTTCCAAAGCATTGTAAGAGGTAAGTGCAGCTACAGGTAAACTTGCGGCTAATTCAAAATTTACAGAATCCGGTAGTTTGAATGCATTCCTTTCATCAATGGCAACATACTCTGCTAACCCCCCGTTCGATCCTATGCTAAATATATATCCATTATCACAAAGCATTTCATTTCCGTTTTTGCAGTAAGAACATGTACTGTCAAAGTATCTGTTATAAACGCTTACTTTATCCCTCTTCTTTAATTCCTTTACCCCTTCACCAACTTCTTCTATTTCACCGGCAAATTCCGCGCCGGGTATTCTTTCTGAATTTACAGGTATAAAATTAATAACCATCGAGTCAACGGGATTTAATCCGACCGCCTTCACTTTTATAAGTACCTGTCCGGCTTTAACTTGGGGTTTTTCGACTTCCTTTAAATTTAAATTATCTATTCCGTTTTGTTAAGAACCCATGCTTTCATATCGTATGAGATATATGTTATTATATAAAAGCTTTTCTAATTAAATCAATGGGTTTTACCGATTAGTAAGATCTTTAAGCGATAAAAATCTATGTTAGTTATTATGTTTTTCTATAAAACGCTCAGTCAGTATTACCATTCTTTAATGTTATTTCCTTAACATTTTGCGAGAAGGTGTACTTACATTTTGGCTGGGTTTTAAATTATATAATGTCAAATCTTAAGAGTCTTTAATATGTAAATTTCTTATATCTATATATATACAAAAGTATAAATATAAGTATACGAAATATATATAATGAAAGCAAAGGATTTCATGCGTGTACTCAATGATAATGACTTAAAGGTGTTCACGCTTAATGATGCAGTCAAAATAATAAGGAAACCCTCGAATTACGTTTCATTATTCCTATCCAAAATTGATTCAATAAAGCATCTAGAACGTGGCAAGTATTATGTAGAAGGAATAGATCCAGTCAAAATAGCATCGAATGTAATCCATCCGTCTTATATAAGCCTTGTATATGCGTTAGCATACTACAAAAGCATAACGCAGATTCCTGTAGCAATAGATATAATGGCTTTGAGACAGCACCGGCCATTGAGAATAGAGGACTTTAGCATAAGGTTCATAAAGTTAAAGCGTAGTAGGTTCTTCGGTTATAGAAATGACGATGGAGTTTTCATTGCGGATCCAGAGAAGGCAATCATTGATTGTCTGGTTTTTAATGTTGATTTTTTCTATGTATCAGAAAGTTTTATCAATATGAAGGACAGGCTGGATATTAGTAAGCTTAAAGCGTATGCTAAGATAACAGATGACCGGGCGATGATAAACCGTTTAGGGTTTATGCTGTCAAGAAATGACATAAGTTCAGATGATCTGCTCCCATACCGCTCTAAGGTGTATGTGCGTTTATCTGCAAACGCTCGCGTAAAGGATAAAAAATGGAGAGTATTGTATGCTGACTAAAAATGAACTTTTGGAGTATAGAATATGGCCTAATCGTTACCAGCTGGAGAAGGATTACCTACAGTATATAGTCCTCGTGGAGATATTCAAGAGGTCTAAGGGAAAACTAGTCTTCAAAGGCGGGACTGCATTGCAAAAATGCTACGGGCTTGATAGATTTTCTGAAGATCTGGATTTCACCGCTGATTCTATGGATGAAATAAGGGGAGTAGAAGAGGCATTGCAAGCTATTACAAGGATGTATGGTGCTTCTTTCAAAAAAACTGAGAATGAAGTTTCCGTATCGTTCAACTTGAAGATAGAAGGGCCTCTTTTTGAGAAGCCGCAGTCGATGCAGACAATAATCATAGAGATAAGCAAAAGGGAGAAAGTATTACTTAAGCCGCTGCTTATTCGACTAATACCTAAATACCGTGACTTGGAGGCTCAATTAGTGGTAGTAATGGATAAAGATGAGATATTAGCAGAGAAAGCAAGGGCGCTTCTAACAAGAAGGAGAGCAAGAGACCTGTATGATACATACTTCTTATTGAATAAAGGAGCAAAAATAGATTTCGAGTTAATAAACAAGAAGCTCGAATATTACTCAAAAAAATTTGATCTTTCTGTTTTAGTCAGCAGAATAAACGATTTGAAATCTGAATGGAACAAAGAACTTGGAATACTTATGGAGTATCCTCCTGACTTTCAAGAGATGGCAGAATTCGTCCTTAGATCCTTTAGAAAAGCAGAGAAAGCAGTTCGTGGATGAAACAATGGGTAGTTACTATATAAATCAAGAGTTTTACTGAATCAGTAAAAATCTGTAAGCGATAAAAATCTATGTTAGTTATTATGTTTTTCTATAAAACACTCAGATTCGGTATTATCGCTCTTTAATGTTATCCCATTACATTTTGCGAGAAGACCTGCTTACATTCTTGAGCAATGCAAAAGGTATGATAGACCAAATCATAGTCATATACAATATCCTAGAAGTCGTGAGTAAAAACAATGTAAAGAAGATAAATTTTCCTTCCCAGTTGTTTATTGGGAAGCGAAAATAATATCTACACTAGAGGATTATCCTCACCGATACCTATGCCCTTACATGGAGCTTCAAATCTGGTATCGGAGGCGTTGGTGTAAGCATCAAAGGATTATAATAATCACAAAAGGCATTTACACTAAACAAAGAGTTAAAGAGACAATTTGAGTAAATCAAGTAACCTTCTGCTTTCTTCTTTTGGATGCGCTGAATCGTATAAGAACACCTGCCAGCCGTGTACCATTGCAGCTTCTATATTCTTTTGGCTATTATCTATAAACAGAATATCATTCCCTTTGAATCCGGATCTCTTTTCTGCTATCTTGAAGATTTTTGAATTTGGCTTTGTGATCCCTTCCACACTTGAATCTATAATGATATCTCATTTAATCTTTGGTAAAAGTTTTCGGTTTTTAATAGCTTCGAACATGTGCGGATACATATTCGTAAGAAGGCCAATCTTGCATTTTTTGTGAATCTTTTCTATAACTGGCCATATCGATCTGTTTGCCTCAAAACGTTTAACGAAGCCGTCTATAAGAAGCGAGTAGTCTTCAGGCAATTCTGAGCCGAACTTTCTTTTTATAAGTGGGAGTAAAGTTTCTACATCCTTGCCGGCATTTACCTTTGGTTCATATCTATCCCAGAAAGATTCAAACTTCGCATCCTTGCCTTTTGATATTCCAATCTCTTTCTTGAGCTGGTCCCATTTATCTGTACCACTAAAATCAAGAATGACTACGTCCCCAACATCGAAGTAAACAAAGGATACCCTGGAATCATATTACACAGTATATATAAATTATTTAAAGTATAAATTATTTAAAGCCTGCCCCGACCGGGATTTGAACCCGGGTTTCCGCCTCGAAAGGGCGATGTCCTTGGCCTCTAGACTATCGGGGCACAGTTTATCTAAAAACCATTTAAACATTTAAAGATTGGGGCGTATAAATAAGTATGCCAAATGTAACATTTTATTTTGAAGTACACCAGCCTTATAGACTGAAAAGAGTGTATTCTTTTATAGAGAATAAAGAGTTTATAGACTTAGATAGAAACAGGGAAATATTTAACAAGGTTGCAGATAAATGTTACATACCTATGACAAAGCTGCTCATAAGCCTTGTAAAGGAATATCCAGAATTCAAAGTCAATTTTTCTCTGACAGGCGTTTTTATGGAACAGGCAGAGATGTTCAGACCAGAGGTTATCCAGCTTTTTCAAGAGTTATTCGACACTGGAAACATGGAACTGCTTGATGAAACGTATTATCATTCCCTTTCATATCTGATAGACAAGCAGGAGTTCATAGAACAGGTAAAGCAGCATA
>JAJZJK010000036.1 GCA_021851145.1 Nanobdellota archaeon | reverse complement strand
TACAATCCTTCCGGAGAATATCCTTCCGACTGCTATCTCGCCAGCCTGCGGGTCTATCTCTATGTTCGTGACTGAAATCATCAAAGGGCCGTCTGGATTGCATGCTATAAGCGATTTTCCTACCTCGGTGTCCAGTTCGCCATGCCATACAATAGGTATCCTGTACTTCTGTGCGTCAACAGGGTTAGGCAAATGCTCTATTACCATGTCAAGCAGTACTTTGTGTACGGGCGTTTTCTTTGAAAGCTCTTTTATCTTTTCCTTGTCATTTGCAGTGTAAGTATCGTATACGTCCTTGAAAGAAAGTCCCGTATCCTTCATCCTTTTTATCGACAAAGCCCAATTATCCCTTGAAGCTCCGAATGCTACCGTATTGTCCTGAACGGAGACCTGCCATTTTCCCTTGACATCATCAGGAGCCAAATCGTTAATGAATGAATTTATTTGTGTTATTAATTTAACCAGGTGCTTCTGCATTTCCTCGGGGGAAAAACGCATTTCTGTTATAAGCCTGTCAATCTTATTAATATATAGTATAGGTTTTACCTTATCCCTAAGCGCTTGCTTCAGTACCATTTCAGTCTGTGG
This sequence comes from Nanobdellota archaeon, assembly GCA_021851145.1. GTDB lineage: Archaea > Nanobdellota > Nanobdellia > Parvarchaeales > Parvarchaeaceae > Parvarchaeum. Next base: position 3,905 of record JAJZJK010000036.1, on the reverse strand, counting down.
CATTACCCCTTCGACGGAATCCATTACAACTATCGCTCCGTCTATAGCCCTTATTGCACGCGTAACATGCCCTCCGAAATCGACGTGTCCGGGAGTATCTATAAGATTGATAAGGTATTCATCGTTTTCACTCCTTTCGTAAACCATGTTAACGTTGGAGGATTTAACGGTCATCTGCCTTTCCTGCTCTACTTTTTCGGAATCAAGATAAAGCTGCTTTCCTGCCTTCTCTTCGGAAAGCATTCCGCAGCCAGCAAGCAATGTGTCGCAGGTAGTGGTTTTACCGTGATCTACATGTGCTATAACCCCTATGTTTCTGATTCGGTCCTGCTGGTTCATCAGCCTCATCACTTTCTCTGTTAAAGATTCTTTTTCTGGCATTTAAATCCACCTTTAATTTTATCGTTATTTTTAGATTTTGTAATTTATACTATTTATACTTGCCGTTTTAAAATATGAACATCAAAGCTGAGAAAATACGGCAGGTTTTTGCAGGCTTGCACATCAAATAATAGACAGTAAAGGCACGGGAACATAAATAAAAGTAAACAGGCAAAAATTAAAAACTCTTTCTTCAATGAATTCTCTAGAAGCTGCATTTGCCTGCTTGTACAAAAATAAAATTTAAACTTCAAGCTTAAAAAAATGAAAATTTAAAAAAAATAAAAAACTGTTTATAAAAAAGGATCAGAAGAATTAAACCGTTTTAACGGCTGAATTAGCGGTAATATTAGATTCATTAAAGAGATCTTACCTCTTCTTTTTTCCTTTTTTAGCTGCTTTTTTCTTTGTTGCCATGTTTTATAAAATTCACTCATCATATAAATAATTTTTTAAATTTTTTATTTACGGTAGTAAAGTTTAATTTTCAGATTAGATATAAAAAAAAATAAAGCAAGCATATATTTATTGCCGCTGCCTTCTTTTTGTATAGCGGGCAGAGATAGCGAAGCTCGGTCAAACGTGCTGGCTTCAGGGGCCAGTGGCTTAGGCCTTCGGGGGTTCAAATCCCCCTCTCTGCATTTTATTCATCTCAAAATTAGATTTTGAATAATTCTATGTATACAGCGGTCAGTATATTGCAGGGTATCCCGTGTTTATTATTCACCATTTGCGAAGCAAATCTTTTGGGCTTTCAATTTTACAAGAGTGTTCCACTTCAAAGTATGGGCCCCGTATACCAATCCCAATATTTTTTCTCCACTCGCAATCTTTATCTTCTTCAAGCTTAACCCTGCAATAACCATTTTTGTCACATTCGAGCCTAAGTTCGTATTCCGTATGTTATCAATGAAATCAGGTTATTTATTAACCTTGTGGACACATTGTGACAATATATTTGGACTATTGCATTATCTATTGAAGCAAATTAACTTAATGTCATAATTTGTAATTCCTAATTATAGCATTTCTAAGGCTCTTAATTTTTTTAACAAGCTCATCTGACTCGTTAATAGACAGCTCCTTTCCATAATAGTTTATTTTATTTCTTGTTCTTCTTAAGCTATCAAATTCTTCAGCTTCAAGACGAGTTCCTAGAAGTTCCCTAAGGAAGCAGGTGTAACACTCATGATTGTATATTTTATATCCTTGTTTTATTGCAAGCGCCTCTAGAACTTCCCGTAATGCGTCATATGCTAGTGAAAGTTTTGAATTTGCTGTTATATTATCGGTTTTTAACAAATCTACTGATCTAATCCGTTTGTCAGCAGAAGACAGAAGAGATAATATCATATCCTTATCTGGCGTTATACTCTTCGCCATACCAGAATCAATGCATTCTTTCCAGTCCATATTTTATAGCCTTCCACTCAAAACATATCCATTCAATATTGCCTTCCGAATTGGTAGCTTGCTTGCTTCACTAAGCGATTTAAAGTCAAATATCTCTACTTTTCTGCCTATGCTTCTTTCAAATATGGCTAACTCAGCATCTTTTAGATTGCTCAATAAATTATTTGGACTTATGACTGCTAAATCAACGTCTGAATCCTTTTTTGCCTCCGCTTTGGATAGGGATCCAAAAAGTATTATAGTTGGCTCTGACGCAGATTCGCGGATCAAAAATGAAACTAGTTCTTTTAATTTATTTCGCCAGTATATTCTAGAGAGATCAATAAAATCTTTATTATCGCGTTTAGCATTAAAAAATAGGTATCTTTCATATTTTGAACTTTCTAGTAGGTTTTCTTCTTCGTATTTTTTTAATAATTTTGAAGCAGTTGGAGGGGATATTTTCATAATTCTAGAATAACGTCTTACGTTTATCTTTGCGTAGTTGTCTTCAAAAAACAGTGTTAAATTGTTAATTATATCTAACATATGTTAAATATAGTTTACACTTGTTTAAATACTTTAACATATAACAATCTGCTCTCAATAGTCAGGGTTAGCTGCGATGTTTCAAATCCTGCATCAGCATTTGTGAACTACTCCACCCTAACGGATGGAGCTTCTCGCTTCAACGTCTGAACTTGCCTTTGCTTTCTCAAAGGTATATGTCCTGGCTCTGCGAGCATACTGGCAGGTTCCCTACCAGATAACGCCTTTATGAGTATGTTTCTTGATGCGTTTATATCTCTGTCAAGTTCTATTTTACAATATGAGCATTTGAATATTCTCTGCGATAACTGTAAATGCTCTGTGTTTTTTTGACCGCAGACACTGCATCTTTGCGTAGTGTCTTTCGGATCTACTTTCACTAAAATCCTGCCAGCACTTTCAGCCTTGTAGGATAAATACGAAATAAACAAGTTCCAGGCAGCATCGTATATGCTTTTCGATAGCCTGTTATTTCTAACCATGCCTTGGATATTCAGATTCTCAACTGCAATAATCCCATAGTTTTTAACGTATTCCGTAGATAGCTTATGTGCAAAATCCTTTCTCTGGTTTTGCAGATGCTCGTAAGCATTATTTAATCTCAACTTGGCTTTTTGCCTTCTTTTTGAGTCTTTCTTCTTTTTAGCTAATTGTCTTTGAATAGCTGCTATCTTATCCGCAGTCTTCTGAAGGAATCTTGGATTTTCAACATAATTATTACCACTATCCACAAGAAAATGATTCAATCCTACATCTATACCTACTGCTTTTTGAGAAGTATTCGGTTTAAGCTTTATCTGCTTCCTTTCCTGTTTAGGGTTTTCTACCTGAATGCAGGCATACCATTTATTGCTTCTTTTGCTTATTGTTATACCTTTGATGTTTCCTTTTATTTCCCTGTGAAACTCTGCTTTTATCTTCCCTACTTTGGATAGGATTATTTTCTTGTTTCCTATGATAAAACCGCTTTGATTGTAGAATACGGTTTTGAACAAATCATAGCCTTTGAACCTTAGCTTTCCTATCTTATAGCCTTTTTTCTTTCTTCCTGCTAACGTGTGGATGTTGTTCCATAACTGCTGATTTACCATCTGCAATGTCTTTGAGTAGACGTTTTTTAACTCTGGCTTGTCTTCTTCTTTAAGCTTTACCAGAAGCTTTTGCGTGTCATATCTTTTGAGTTTTCTTCCCTCTTCTTTTGCCTTGTTCAATTCTTCCAGAAGCCGGTTATAAGTCCATCTGCATAGATCTAGTTGTCTGTTCAGCTCTGCTTCTACGACTTTATTCGGATAAATTCTGAACTTGTAATTACGCATATCGTTTTGCCTTTTGTCCTTCTACATATTTCTTAAGGACATCTAAAGTTACCTGTCCAGTCGTAGCTAAGAAATAACTTGGCGACCACAAAACATCTTTCCATAATTGTTGCTTCACTTCTGGAAAGTTCCTTCTAATCTCTCTCGAACTAATTGTCTTAATAGCATTGATGTATTTAGTCATATCTAACGTAGGCTTGGTTTTTATTATCATGTGAAAATGGTCTTTATCACATTCTAAATCGACAACTTCGACTTCAAATGTTT
>JAJZJK010000007.1 GCA_021851145.1 Nanobdellota archaeon | reverse complement strand
GGAAGACAGGCACATGCCCCTAAAGCTGAAAAAAGGCTTGTAAAAGAGATAAATAAGAAAGAAAGGAAATTAGCCATAAAAATGGGAATTGCGGCATCAGCTGATGTCAAAAAGGTTTCAATGTTCCATTCAGTAGCGGGTATAAAAGAATTGCCAATAGTTGTAGATGATTCAGCAGTTGTACTAAAGAAAACAAAGGAAGCGATAAAATTGCTGTCTTCATTGGGTTTAGATCCAGAGTTAAAAAGAATTATGCAGAAAAGCATAAGAAGTGGGAAAGGAAAACTAAGAGGAAGAAAGTACAAGAGAAAATTGGCGATGGTATTGGTTGTTAAAGATGGCGAGAAGGTATCAAATGCATTTTCCAATCTCAATATAAAAGTAACCAATCCTGCCTCTTTGTCAATGGGCGATGTCTCGCAGGCAGGCAGGCCTGGAAGGCTTATAGTCTGGACAAAAGGAGCGATAGAAAATCTTAGGTAGATATGGAAGAAAATTTAAAATACATAATAAGCGTTTTGAGCGGAGAAAAATCTACAAGGCTGATGCAGATGGAGAATAAACTCTCATTCATTGTTTCAAAAGACTCAAACAAGATACTTATAAAGAAAGAGGTGGAGTCTCTTCTTAAAGCAAAGGTTGAAAGCATAAATGTAATAAATAGGATGGATTCCAGAAAAGTTGCGATAGTTAAACTAAAGCCAGAATTCCAGGCTATGGATATAGCTACACAGTTAGGCTTGATTTAATTTTTTGCGATTTGAAAACATTTTTAAATTAAAATATCATAAGATAGCTAATGCTAATAGGGTTTAAAATTATTGTGATGGGAAAAGATTTGGAAGGTAAGGTAATAAATGAGACAAAAAACACTTTGCTGCTTGAAACAAATAAAGGCACAAAAAGAGTTATAAAGGATGGAAACAGATTTATATTACATATGAATAACAAAGAGATAAAAGTGAATGGAAATGATATAGTTATGAGGCCATGGGAATATGCAATATGAAGATTTGAAAATGCCGGAGAATACCTGCAATGATGTACACTGCCCCTATCATGGGCAGTTAAGGGTCCACGGTAGAAGATTTGAGGGAGTAGTAATGTCTGCAAAAGCAGATAAGACTGTTTCAGTAAGCTGGACGGTTTTTAGAAGGCTTGGAAAATATGACAGGTATGTCAAGGTTAAAAGCAGGGTACTTGCTCATAATCCAGAGTGCGTTGGCGCAAAGTTGAATGATAAAGTGGTCATATATGAAACAAGGCCTATAAGCAGGTGGAAAAGATTTGTGGTTGTGAGGAAATTAGAGTAATATGGGAACAGGAAGAAAGGGAGCTGGTTTAAAGGCAATAAGAGCAAAGATTTCTAAATCAATAAATGTTGGGAGCTGGATAATGGTCGCAGATAATTCAGGTGCAAAGATCGTAAAGGTAGTCAACGTCAGAAATTACCATGGTGTAAAGGACAGGCAGCCAAAATGCGGAGTAGGGGACACCATATTTGTAGTAGTAAAGAAAGGTTCTCCAGACACAGTACACAAAAAATTCCCGGCAATCGTAGTAAGGCAAAGGAAGGAATACCGAAGACATGACGGTACAAGAGTTTCATTTGAGGATAATGCATGCGCAATAGTAAAGGACATAGACAAATATGAACCACAAGGGACTATTATAAGAGGGCCTATAGCTAGGGAAATATCTATACGCTTTCCAAACGTAACAAAAATAGCATCAAAGATTGTATGAAAAATAATTTTAGTATGAATTGGGTTTCTAGTACTTCTCCTAAGAAACAGAGAAAATATAGAAGTAACGCTCCTTTGCACATAAAAAGAAAGATGCTTTCAGCTCATTTGTCAAAGGATTTGAGAGCTAAATACAAGACCAGAAATGTATTGTTAAAGAAAGGAGATAGCGTAATAATAACAAGAGGCAAGTTTAAGGGAAAAGACGGAAAGATAGACAAAGTTTATACGAAACAGTTAAAAGTAAGCGTTGACTCTGCTAAGAACATAACTAAGAAAGGAAACAAGGTTCCTTTTAAGATTAGACCATCGGCGTTAATAATAACAGATCTTAATCTGTCCGATGCAAGGAGGTTAGAAAAAATAGAATCTTATGGCAAGACACGGTGAATCAAAACATTTCAAGAGAAGTACTGTTACTAATTCTTTAGTCATACCTAGAAAGAAATACAAGTACTATGTTAAGCCATTTCCTGGGAAACACAGCGACAAGCAGGGGGTTTCAATACTTGGGTTTTTAAGAGATGTACTAAAGGTGGCAGACAATGCAAGAGAAGCAAGATACTTGATAAAAGCAGGGTTAGTTTCAGTAGATGGGAAAAGAGTACACGAAGAGAAATATGTAGTTGGTTTTTCTGATGTCGTGAAATTGAAGGATGACTATTTCTTAGTTTGGTTAAGTGATAATGGAAAGATAATATCCGTAAAACAAGATGAAAAAGTCGAAGGTAAAAAAGTAAAAATAATGTCGAAACACAAAGGCAAAGGATCTAAGGATATATTATTTACAAGCGATGCAAGAAATATAGTATATGACAAAGCAGATGTACAAATAAATGATTCTGTTATACTTGATCTTGAAAACGGTAAAATAAAAGACAAGATACCATTTGAGCAGGGAAAAGAGATTATAGTATTCAACGGTAAGAATGCTGGAAAGACCGGGAAGATAAAAGAAATAAATGGCTATTCAGTTTTGATCTCAGGAAAAGACGGTGATTTCGTTTCGTCAATAAAATCTTGTATGGCTTTATAATATGGAAAATAAAATGAGAAATATCTTTATTGAAAAAGTTACCTTGAATGTTGGAGTAGGTGAGCCTGGAGAAAGGCTGGAAAAGATAAAGAGTCTGCTTGAGCAAATCTCCGGATCAAAAGTTGTTAAGACAGAAACCAAAAAGAGAATACCTGAATGGGGGCTTAGGCCTGGATTGGAAATAGGGGTTAAAACAACATTAAGAAATCAGGATGCAGAAGAAATGCTAAAAAGGATGTTTACAGCAATGGAAAGCACAATAAAAGAATCCAATTTTGATAAAAGAGGTAATCTTTCTTTTGGTGTAAAAGAATACATTCATATCCCGGGTGCAAAATATGATTATACGATTGGAATCGTCGGAATTGCAGTTAGCGTAACACTTTCAAGAAAAGGCTTCAACATAACTAAGAAAAGGAATAAATCTCAGGTTGGAAAATCACATTTGATAAAAAGGGAAGAAGCAGTCGAATTCATAAAGAATAAATACAATGTAAAGGTTATCTAAGGAATCATGGAAACTCAATTTGAAAAGATATTAAAGGTGCATGCGTCAAATCCTGCAAAAAGAGCCAGGTTTATAAAATTTAACAAGCACAAAATGCAGCCACATGACAGGCGTGCACACCTATGCATAAGGTGCAATAGGGCGGAAGGTCACATAAAGATCCATGGACTTAACTACTGCAGACAGTGTTTTAGAGAGGTTGCTCCAGATCTCGGCTTTAAAAAATACGGGAAGGAGGCTTAATTATGGTAGATTCACTTTCAACTATATTCAATACTATAAATGTCGCGAGAAAAGTAGGGAAGAAATCCTGCGTAGTTAGCCCAAACAGCAAACTTTTGGTAAACCTTTTAGACATAATAAAAAAAGCAGGATACATAGATAATTATGAGATAATAAACGATATTCGCGGAGGATTTGTAAAAATAGACATAAATGAACATTTAAATGAATGCAAATCAATAAGGCCAAGGATACCAATAAAGGCAGGGGACATAGTAAAGTACGAAAAAAGATATTTGCCTGCATTAGGATTCGGTTTAATACTTTTGTCTACAAACAAAGGAGTAATGACAAATGAGGAAGCAAAACAGCTCATGATAGGAGGTAGTCTTTTAGCTTATGTCTACTAAATTTAAAGTAAACCTTGCAGGTTCAAATGTAGAACTCAAAGAGAATAAGGTAGTAATAAAGGGAAAAGAGGGAGAAATGGAAGCAGAAATAAGATACCCTTTCCTTAAGGTTGAAAAGAAAGACGATACTTTGTTTATAGAGTCAGAAAAGGACAATAAGTTCCAGAAAGCTATTGCAGGTACATTTGCTGCAAACGTAAAAAACATAATTAAGGGAGTAAATGAAAAGTATACTGCTGAGCTTGAACTAGTTTACATGCACTTTCCTGCATCATTAAAACTGAATGGAAACAAGGTAATTGTAGAAAATTTCGTTGGAGAAAGAAAGCCTAGAGAGATACTGGTACCAGAAGGTTTAAAAGTTGATGTAAAAGGAAACAAGATATTAATCACAGGGATAGACAAATATAAAGTGGGCCAGCTTGCTGGGATGATAGAGTCAAAGATTCAAGTAAAGAACAAAGACAGGAGAGTCTTTAAAGACGGAGTGTTCATCACTAAAAAACCTTAATTATGGAATTCACAAAACACGACGCCGGAAAACTTAAGAGGGTTGGTAGCTCTTGGAGAAAACCTACTGGTAAAAAGAATAAGACAAAGGTAGGTAAGAAAGGGCATAAAAAGATGCCTTCAAAAGGATTTATGTCTCCGGTCTCAAAAAGAGGAAAAATAGCCGGCAAGACCCCTGTTAGAGTATTCAACACTAAAGACATTGACAGATTAAACGAAGCGAATATAGTAATAATAGGAAAAGCAGTCGGTGCATTAAAGCGAAAATTAATATATGAGAAATGCAAAGAAAAGAAGATAATGGTGATAAATTATGCAGGGGAAACTGAAGACACAAAGAAGAATAGCCAGTGATGTTTTAAAAGTTGGAGAAAGCAGAGTTTGGTTGGATCCGACTAAGTTTAAAGACATTAAAGAAGGCATAACTAGGGCAGATATAGAGAGCCTTATAGAAAAAGGTACTATCAAAAAGAAAGAGCTTAAGGGCCAGTCACGATCCAGGGCAAGAGCATTGCATGAAAAGAAGAAGAGAGGGCACAGAAAAGGCATAGGAAGCAGAAGGGGAGAAAAGTCTGCAAGGATGGCTTTTGAATGGATAGACAAGGTCAGAGCGCTTAGAAAGGAGCTATTCAAGCAGAGAAAGCAGGGAAAAATAGACAAAAAAGAGTTTAGAATGCTTTACAGAAAGATAAAAGGCAATTCATTTCACAGCGTTAATCACATGAGAAATTACATCGAGGGAATGAAGAGGACAGGACAATGAAAAACGAAAAAAGAACTAATTACAGAAAAAGACTTGAATTGCTGAAATCAGGCATACCTAGGTTAGTAGTAAGAAAGACTGACAAATCGGTAATCGCTCATATAGTTGAATATAAAGATGGAGGGGATAAAACCCTTATGATGGTAAGAGGAAGTGAATTGAAGAAATTTGGATGGAATTTCAGCAATAAGAACTCTCCTGCTTCATACCTTCTCGGTTATCTTTTGGGAAAGAAATCAAACATAAAAGAGGTTATACTTGACAAGGGGAACAGGACCCTAAAAGAGAATAGCTTTATATATTATGTTATGAAAGGCATGCACGATTTCGGTGTAAACGTTCATTCAGAAGACATAAAAATAGATGAAAAAAGACTTTATGGGGAACACATAGAAAATTACTATCCAAACAGGAAAGGAAATCAGTTTTCTGCTGTCGGAGAAAAAGTAAAAAATATAAAAGAAGACTTTAATAAAACACTGGAGAATATAAAGAATGGAAAATGAAGAATCTGTGAAAGAAGCTGTTGTAGAGAAGAATGTAGCGCAAGGTCACGTTTATCCTGAAAGAACCTATGAATTCAAGACAGAGCTTGGAAAGGCTGTGCAGAGTGGCGAAATAAAGGACATAGATGAAATATTAGAAAAACACCTTAAAATACTGGAGCCTCAAATAGTAGATTTCCTTATACCAAATCTTCAATCTGACTTTCTTTATGTTGGTCAGTCAAAAGGAAAACTAGGAGGAGGAAAGAGAAGGACAATCAGGAATACTCAGAAAGTAACCGCTAAGGCAAAGAGGCAGCATTTTTCTGCAATGGCTATCATTGGTGATGGAAATGGCCACATAGGAATAGGCAAGGGAAGAGGATTAGAGTCAGTGGTTGCAAAAGAAAAAGCATTGAAAAGCGCAAAATTGCACATTATAAGCATACTTAGAGGATGCGGCAGCTGGGAGTGTGCATGCCATGGCAGTCATTCGATCCCATTCAAAGTTTCAGGAAAGTGCGGGTCAGTAACTGTAACACTTCTTCCTGCTCCAAAGGGAATAAGCTTTTGCGTTATGGACGATATAAAAACCATAATGAGGCTGGCAGGAATAAAAGACGTATGGTCAAAAGTAAGTGGACAGACAAACACAAGAATAAACATAGGCTATGCAACTTTCGAAGCATTAAAATCGCTTAATTACTACAGGTTTTTCGGCAAGGAAAAGGACAATTTGGGGATAAAAGGTTAAAATGGAAAAAATTGCAATAATAAAAATAAGATCTGACATAGGAAAAAACAAGGCAATAAAAGAGGGCCTTAGGGTTTTTGGATTGAGGAAGCTTTATTCCTGCGTTGTAGTTGACAACTCTCCACAAAATAAAGGATTGCTGAATATAATAAATGCAGTAGTAACTTACGGAGAAATAGACACAAAGACACTGTCTAAATTATTGTTAAAGAGAGGCAGAGTAAGTAATAAAAAGAAAATAGACGCAAAGGAACAGGACATAAATTCATTTTCAGAATCTTTCATAAAGGGCGAGAAAAAGATGAAAGATATAGGGGTTAAAAATTTATTCAATCTCCACCCGCCTATAAAAGGATTCGAAAGAAAAGGCAAGAAAGCCCCATTCTCCTTAAAAGGGGCGTTTGGTTACAGAGGAGATAAAATAAATGAGCTTTTGGAAAGGATGATATGAACAGAAAACATTTGCGTGGAAGTTCTACTGGAGGCAGGGGATCTGGTAAGAGAGCTAGACATGCTGGTAATAGAGGGGGCGTAGGTAAAGCAGGAGGAGGAAAGAGAGGACAACAAAAATTAATGTCTTTTCATGCTAATACCCATACTTATAATTATTCTAACTTGAAGAAGGTACCTTTGAATCTAGGAAATGTAAGCAATTTAATAGAGTCACTTAAAAAGAAGGGGAAAGTGAAGATGAACAACGATAGGTACGAAATAGAGCTCAAGAAGCTAGGCTATTCAAAGGTATGCGGTAAATTTAAGAATGAAAAATTTAAGTTGGCTGTGTATGGAAAAGCCTCCGCAAAGGCTAAGGATGATATATTAGCCAACGGCGGCGAAGTATATGAATGAGAAAATAAAGAAATTCATTTCAAATCTTCCAGCAGTTTCTGTTCCTGAAAAGAAGCTTGATTTAAAAACAAAGATGATTTGGACATTCGTAATCGTTGTCCTTTTCATTGTAATGTCATTTGTTCCATTGTTTGGGGTAAGCAAATCTTACAGCCTTAATTTTGAAATTTTACAGGTTCTCATAGCTTCACATTTCGGTTCGCTGCTTTCTTTGGGTATCGGGCCAATAGTCAGTGCAAGTATTATAATTCAGATGTTGCAGGGAACAAAGATAATCAATATAGACACTGCAACAAAGGAAGGAAGAGTTACATTCCAGGGAATACAAAAGATAGCGGCATTTTCTTTTATAGCAATAGAAAATGGCGTTTACGTTTTCAGCGGTGCGTTGACTCCTGCTGGTCCAGGTCTATTCTTCCCGCTTATGATGTTTATCCAGCTTTTTGTTGCAGGAGTCATACTTCTTTTCATGGATGAAGTAGTGAGTAAGTGGGGTATAGGCTCAGGTATAAGCCTTTTCATACTTGCAGGTATCTCATTGCAGTTAATAAACACCGCGTTTAACCCGTTTATAACTCCAATAGGGGCTATACCTTCTATAATAACCGCGTTTATTGCAGGCATCCCATTAAATGCTGTATTCCCGATAATAACCGTAATATCCACAGTGGCCTTGTTTGCCGTAGCGATATGGCTGCAGTCCATTAAGGTGGAACTGCCGCTTTCCTTCGGCAGGTTACGGGGTTATTCTATAAGGTGGCCAGTATCATTGTTCTATACAAGCATAATACCTATAGTGTTGATAGTATCAATGGTTGCAGGTGTGCAGTTTTTCGGCTTGACATTATCGCATGCAGGCATAAATATACTAGGGACATTTACTACTGAATCTACAGCATTTGGAACACAAGAGGTTGCAACCGGAGGTTTGGCGGCATACCTTTCACCCCCGACTATACAGCAGCTTTATACAAGTGCAGTAACTACCGGCATAACGGCGTTAGAAATTGAATCAATGATCATCTATACTGTTATCTTGGTCATCGGAGCCGCGGCATTTTCCTATGTATGGATGTACTTGGGTGGACAGGACCCTAGATCGGTTGTAAAGCAGCTTATGGAATCTGGATTGTCAATGCCGGGTTTCAGGAGAGACGAGAGGGTGTTGGTCGACATATTCAAGCGTTATATAATCCCTCTAGCAATATTGGGAGGGGCATTGACAGGCTTAGTCGCAGCTCTTGCCGCTTTCCTGGATACTCTAACCGAAGGTATCGGAATATTGCTTATAGTTATGATAATCTACCAGTTCTACTTCTCACTGCAGCAGGACAATGGTGATGAATTCAAGCCTATAAAAGACAAGCTTGTCGGCAACACAATGGAGTGAGGATAAGTTTATTTACTATAAGGAGATAGATTAAAGAATATGAATATAGACATTATTGCTGTAATATTGATCTCGATAGCAGTCGGTGCATCTGGTCAGATAGCATACCTTTTCATAGTAGACCATGAAATGATCAGGAATAGTAAGCTAAAAATAAAAGAGTTGCAGCAGAAAATGAAGGGAATGAAGCCAGATCATCCAGAATTTAAGCCAACCTATAGCGAATTAATGTCTGAAAATTCAAAGATAATGAAACAGTCGATGAAACCGACTTTCATAACATTTGTGCCTTTTTTGGTAGTTTTCCTCTTAATGTCATCCTATTTCAGTTATGCTCCAGTCATGCTTGGCACACCTATAACCGCAACATTTTCAGGAAACATAAACGGCACCTTATTTTCTGCAAATAACTGCGTAACATTCAATGGCCATAGTAATGTTTCAATATTCTCTAATGATACTTCTCTTTCTATGAAGGCAAATGCGACAAAAAGCGGGACGTGTACGTTGTTTCTGTCAACACAAGGAAAGGTATACAACAACTCTTTTTCTCTAGTTGGAAATTCAAAAGTACAGACCATTCCTCTAAATTCATCTAAAGTAGAATTTATACCAAATACTTTTATAGTTGCGAAACTTCCATTCAGCTTGCCATTGATTGGAGACCAGCTGAATTGGTACTGGGCTTATCTTATTATCACGTTTGTAACTTCAATAACCTTAAACAGGGTGCTTTCACATTTCAAAATGATTGCTTAAATCAGTGTTGTCTGTGTCCTAAGCATTGTTAACAGAACGCTTCTCTTTTCCAGATTTGCAGGGAATAATATCTTTGATTTTGCAATGGCCAAAGCAGTTTGTAAGTCCTGAGCGGGCAAGCTTTCCCCTTCCAAGGCCTTTCTTGCTCCTTCTCTTACAACCCAAACCCCTAAAGGCACAAAGTATTCTGGTAAAATCTCCCTTACTACTAAAACAGAATACTGCTCTTTCAATTCCAAAAGCTTTTCTAAAACTGCCAGTCTTACGGCATAGTATGCACCTGCAGTATTCTTAACATACTCTTTCCTCCCGTTGTAAAATTCATAATCGCCGCTGCCCATAAATACGCTTTCAGCATCCCTGTTCCAAGTTTCAAGCAGTTCAAAGGACCAGGGCCCTTTAAGAAATATAAATGTAAAGCGGTTTCCAAGAAACTGCCCGGTCTTTATCAGGTAATCTTCCCCTTTTTTAAATGCCTTAACCTTGTCTATTTCTTCCTTTCCTATTGAATCATCTACTGCGGTTATTGACCATTTTGTTGGAACAAGCTTCCTTTTTACCCCCATGGCACCAACACTTAGGATCTTGCTTATCTTGTTTTCGTCTATTTTTGAGCTGTAAAGCATCTTTATGCCTTCCTGGGCCTTCAAGTCATTATCATAATATATTTTTTCTATTTTCTGGTCTATTTTGAAGTTGTCATTTATCTTAAATTTCTCCAGTTTTGTCTTTACCCCATGCTGGTAAAAATCATCCTTGTCTATTTTAGGCAGGTTTACACTTGATACCTTCAAGTCTATATTAAGTTCATTTGAGGATATTACCGCAAGCCTTATCCTTTCCAGCTCTTCAAGGTTTATGTTGTTGACATTAAAATTTTTTGATGCGTTTATGAGCTGTGTTCTTAGAGAAAAAACATCTGCTACCTTAAAATTATTTGCGGCCCAAAGTTTAGGCGCATCATAAATCTGGGCCTTGTTATCCTCCGTGAATATAACGCCTACAGAAACATTTGGGTAGTTATACTCCCCAACTAATGCAGACGGAGGTGTGAATCCGCTTATATCCCCCTTTTTAACATAGTCAACTATCTTTTTAATCTCATTTTTGTGTTTTACTATTTCGTAATAAACTGACTTTACATTAGTTACTTTCATGTTTATCAAATGATTCCTTTTTTATTTTTCTTCTGTAATAAGCAACAGTTTCATCTTTTGAGTATTTTTGAGGGGCGTTTATCTCTGTTTGGCTTCCGCATTTTTTGCAGGTCTTTTCAAGAGTATAAGTATTGCACTTGCTACAGAATCTTATTCTTTCCATCAGTTTACTGCCTTATCTCAGTGTATTTGAATTCTATTCCCAAAGTCTTGCTTTTTTTGGTGATCATATCAAGAAGTTTTTTATTTTCATTCAAAGTCTTTTTAGTGTCCCCCAAATCAATCGTCATCATATAAACAGGGGCCTTTATGTATTTTACTGAAACTCCTTTTGTTTTTATGCATTCAGCCAAAACTTCCTTGATTTTTTCTACTCCTTTCTCTTCATAGGTTCTAAGCTCAAGCTGGTTTTTTATTATTATCTTCTTCTTGGTTTTTTCAACGAAATCAAGCAGTTCATTTGTTATCTCTTTGTTTAATTTTAAGTCTTCAAGTTCCTCTTTCCCGTTTTTTGTAAGCGTTTCATAGAAATTGAATATGGAGCCATATTTTTTAATTATCTGTTCCTCAAGCTTGTTGCTGTCTTTTTTATAGAATTTTTCTATCAATTTTCTAAGCCTATTTTCTATAGACCATTCTCTCAAGGCTTCTCTTTTTTCACTGTCAGTTACCCTTTTTATAGAGAGTTCAGGGGACTGGCCCAATGTTATAACTTTACAAACAATTGTGTCGCCTTCCTTTGCTATGTCCTTTACATCCCTAACCCATCTTTTGCTAAGCTCGGATATGTGTATGAATCCCTCTTTTTCTTCATTACCAAAGGTTACAATTATCCCATGCTGCAGTAACTTTCTAACCCTGCATATGTATATGTCACCTTCTTTTATTTCCATGTTTACAAGCTAAATGGTTCTGTTGATATAAATAAATATATCACCATCAGTTATACTATGTATGAAAAAAGTTAAAAAACAGAAAACGCTTTTTGTCGGAAGCAAGATTATCGTAAGTGACCAGGCTTTGGCTTCAACGCTTTTCAATAAGGGTAATTTCGGAGCATTTGTAAATAGTAAGTTGGAGCTTTCGATAGAGGAAGCAGTTTATCTGAATGAGAAAAAAGAACTTAAAATATATGATAATGCCGGAAAGGAACTTAAGTTTAATGAATTAGTAAACCTGGCAAAAAGGAAGCAAAAGCGTTTCTGGGTAAGGTATCTCGTTTTCAGCGACCTTAGAAATATGGGTTACCTTCCAAAGACAGCATTTAAATATGGTGGCGATTTTAGAGTGTATAATAAGGGATCCGTTCCAGGCAAAGAACATGCAGAATGGATACTATACTGTTCGGATGAACATGAGAGTCTGCCCTTGCTGAATTTTTCAGCAATGAATAGGGTGGCCCACAGCGTAAGAAAAAGACTCCTTATGGGAGTAGTGGATGATGAAGGATCCGTTACTTACTATGAGGTTAATTGGGTGAGAATGTGATATGGCAAATCTTTTAAGGAAAAAACTAGCTTTGAAAAGGAAAAGCGTAAGAAAAGATAGAAAAGATGTGAATAAATTTGAGGCTAAGCTTAACAAATTTATAAATCAGAAGGCTTAAGCAATTTCTACTTTTATTCTAGAAATTAAGTTTAGGCCTTCTATCTCTTTTGATTTTATTACTAAGAAAAGGAGAGTTGACCCTTTCTGTACCTTTTCGTTGCTGCCTATCTTGAACCTTAACTCCTTGGTTTCAGAGCTGTCTATTATTCGTTCTTCGGAGAATTCATTAAAATAAGAATCTTGAATTTTGTCGTATATTACGGGAAGGAAATTGTCCCTATCCTCAAGTTTTACTTCAAATACCAACGGCACGTCGAAATTATTTGTTATTTTAACCGATAAAATAAAGTTTTCTCCCTCCTTAAGGTGTATGTCTTTAGCGTTTGTTTCTACAGCAAGTTTTGATGAAAGCTCGTCATTTATTCTTTCTATTATGTCCTTTATCTTTCTTGAGTAGTCGCTTTTCAAAAGAAGAGCATTTATGGCGTGTATAAGATTACCAGTCCTTTCATTTTTCATGAGAAGATAACTGTATATCCTTTCTTTGTCTTCAGGTTCAAGGTATTTAGAAAGCGTTTCACTTATAGCTCTTTTAATGCTTTTACTGTCATTTATTGTCAGATCCATAAGTTTTTTTGTATCTGAACATATTTAATCCTTTTTATACATCATTGTCTTGACGGCCTTTTTAAAAATACCGCTAAACCGCCCAAGTTAAAAAGCTGCAGGCCGTCACTTGAGTCCTTTGATATAAGCTCAACATCTACTCCTTTCCCTTTTCCAAGGTAATAATACTCGTTTCGCTTGTTGTCGTCTAGCCCCGTTGAAATCAATAAAGTGTCTACATTGTCGCTTTCCAGTTCTTTTTTTACAGCATCCTCACCATAAGCCGACATGTTATCATTTCTCGCAATGCTGCTTAACAGTTTTTGGACAAATTCCTTCTCTATTGTTATCCTTTCATTCGCAAGAATATCCTTGCTTTTTTCAACCAGTTCTCTAAGGCCGCTTTCATCAGTATAGCTTATGCTGCGCATGCCCTTTATCAGGTTTTTCAAATTAGTTATAAGGTAGCCGCTCTCAATGAAATTGTCCTTTGCCGGGCCCGGGCCTCCAACTATTATGCCTTTCAAATCCTTATTGAAGAACAAATCCTTTGCAGTATCTGCTATCTCTTTATAAAAATCTCTTATCAATCCTTCTCTTTCTCTCGAGAAACGCATTGCAGATTGTCCTCCTTTGGAAAATTTCCCGGGTACAAGTGATTTTATGTGTTTAAGCATGTCTATTCTGGATCCTTCCAGTATACCGAAAGTGGCTTCCCTTACATCAAGGACAATTAATCCATATGCATTTTGGTTGTGGTACATTTGCTTTAGAGGTTCTGTTATGAATCTTTGGTCGCACCTATAAAGCCTTATATCAGATTTAGCCGGAGGAACTATCTCCCAAACTTTTATATCCGGCTCACCCTCTCTTTCAGAGACGTTTCCACAAAATACAACTAAACCATTTTCAGGTGTGCTGCGTATGAGTTTAAGCTCATTCATTATTTTTTCAAGCGCGTCTATGACATTTTTTCTGTTATTTCTATCCTTTATGTTTGTTGCAGTGCTTTTTTCATCCGCCAATTGTGAGCGTATTAAATCTAGGTTGAAACCTCCGGGTACGTAAACAGTTACCAGCTCTGTATGCCTTCCTTTTATACCTTCTAGGTAGTTTATAAGGTTGAGTATTTCAAATTCATCCATAAGATCAGCAAACGCTAAATTTTCCTTCTATTATCTTATTTGTAATTTCATTTATACTTGACAGCTCTTCGTTTATAAAACTAATCAAGTCTTTTTTCTGGGTTTTGTCGATCTTTTCTTCCAATACTAATGAGAATGCCAATGGCTTGCTTAAGTCATTACCTATCCTCCCTACCATCTTTATCTGGTTTTTTAGCCCAAACTTCTCATATATCTTCTTTGAGATATCAAATGAAAATAGGCTGTATATTTTACCTATGTGGTTTACCGGGTTTTTGCCGGCCGCAGCCTCCAAGGTCATTACTCTGTTTGGAGTTATCAAGCCGTTTACACGGTTTCCCCTGCCAACTGCCCCATCATCACCGCTTTCAGCGCTTAATCCTGTAACAGTAAGGTAACAGCCATTTATGCCTCTCCCTTTCTTGTCCATACCATTTACTGCAAGTTCTATTTTTCTTTTTTGCTTTATTCCGCTTTCATTTTCAAGGCTTTCATTGAGGTTTTTAATGTAAGATAACGCGTCTTCAGTAACCTCCTTTTTCTTTTTGAAGTAATCGTCCTCAGAAGGAATAAATCTATCAACCATTGCCATAGCAATCGTAATCTTAAGCCTGTTTTTTAGCCTGACTCCCATTATCTTTATGTCTTCTCCTGAAAATTGGAATTTTGCTTTAAATTCCCTGGAATTCAAGTAGTTCTCAGTCTTTAGAACCAAATTCTCAAGGACACTGTAAGGATAATAACCCACTGCAAAAGAAGTGTCATTTGAACCTGGCTTTCCGTTCCTTTGAAAAGCATCCGCAAGATTCACAGAGCCATTGTTAGTTTCAAATAGATATCTAAGTTGGTTTGCATCCAAAAATCTTATATTGCGGGTTATCCAGTCCTTTGCTGAGTTTTCAGCTATTTCCTTTAAAGGTATACTTTCATTGTTTACGCTGCCAGTTGCTCTGCCTGAAAAAAGAATTGTTATTGGCTTTGTTATCTTACCGCCGTTGAATGCAGGCCGGGTTTCACCTCCAATCACCTCTAATTTATCTACATTGTGGTGGAGTATCTTACCAAAATGTTCAATATAATACTTTGAAAGTTTTACTGAAAAGTTCTCTGCAATGGAATCTGCCAGATAGTCAGGATGGCCTAGCCCTTTTCTCTCCACTATCTCTATCCCCTGTTTTTCAATGTTTTTTGCAGTATTTCTTTCTATTGCTATAAAATTCATTCAAATATTAATTTTTTAATCGATTTAAGCTTATTTTTTATGCTAAATTGTAGATATGTAGCATGCTCTGGAATTTTTATGGTCTTGAATTAAAATATTCTGTAAGATCAACCAAAAAATAAGTGGTCTGGGGGAGATTTGGACTCCCGGCCTTTCGATTATCAGTCGAACGCTCCACCTGGCTAAGCTACCAGACCATAAGCTATAATTTATCACTTTATTATTTATATGTTTAAGAATCCTTTGTAAAAGATACTTTTATAATTTTATTTATTATGTCTATCTTCTTGGTATAGCCCTTAAATTTGTAGCTTTTGGCTTGTTTAATGGATAAACTGTGTTTCCCTATCGACAGTTTTTGTAGGGTATTCAATTTATCATAACAGAATTCATATATCACAAATTTTCCATTTTCATTCAATCTCTTTAAAATGTACCTTATGCTGTTTTCTTTTTCTTTCCAATGGTGAAATGATATTGTTGTTACTATAATATCAAATTTATCCTTAATAGGGATGTAACGGCTGCTTCCCAGTTTATACTCTATATTCTTTGCCTTATTTTTGATGAATTTATTTTCTGCAACTTTCATCATTGAAGGAGAAGGGTCAACACAATACACTTTAGCGTTTTTTATCTTACTTAATTTTAATGCCAGGTCCCCAGGGCCTGCTCCGATATCAAGTATACTTTTTGGCTTTTCTTTTCCTATGTCTTTTGCTATAAAAAAATAAAATTTCTGCATGGATCTTGATGATCCAAAAGAATATAATCTGGAGGAGACAAAACCAAATTTCTCTTCACCTTTTTTGTAGTAATCCATCTTTTCTATATTAGTTTATGCTTTAAAGTTTTTATTATAAAGCTAAAGTGGACCGAATGGGATTTGAACCCACAGTCTCTCCCGTGCAAGGGGAGCGCGTTGCCAATTGCGCCATCGGCCCATAAATCATATCTAATAATAGTTTAAAATAAAAGCTTTGCATTTTAACAATATACGATAATATTAAACCTTTATAACCTAATACTTTCTTTATAACTTTTGGTATGAGGATTGTCAAAGATAAATTTACATTTGATGACGTTTTGCTTATTCCAAGAGTTTCTTCTGTAAATTCAAGATGGCAAGTTGACACCTCAACATATCTTTCGGATAAATTAAAACTAAGTATTCCCCTTGTAAGTTCTAACATGGATACTGTTACTGAGCACATAATGGCTATAGCAATGGCAAAGGCAGGAGGGGTAGGGATAATACACCGGTTTAATTCGATAGAGAATGAGGTTCTTGAAATAACAAGAGTAAAGCGTGAGCAGAACATAATCATAGAAAAACCGTATGTAGTTGGCAAAGATTTTACAATAGAGAGAGTGCGTGAGTTAGTAACTGAAAAAAAGGTTACCAGTTTTCCAGTTGTGGAAAATAGAAAGCTTATTGGTATAATAACAAGAAGGGACTTTGAGTTTGAAGAAGATCCCAAAAAGAAAGTAAGCGAATTAATGACAAAAGACGTTATAACGTCCCATAAGGGAATTTCACTCGATGACGCAAAGAGGCTCCTGTACAAGAATAAAATAGAAAAATTGCCGTTGGTAGACAAAGAAGGCAATCTTGCCGGTATGATAACATCAAAGGATGTAAAATTATTGGATGGTTATTCAAAGGCCTCAAAAGACAAGAACGGAAGGCTGGTAGTTGGCGGATCAATAGGTATAGGCAGCGATTATCTGGAGAGGGCAAAGGCATTGATAGACGCAGAAGCGGATTTCATTGTTGTGGATGTTGCAAATGGTTATCTAAACAAGACGGCGGATGTAGTAAAATCTGTTAAGAAACTAGGTGTAAGCGTAATAGCCGGAAATGTAGCAACCAAAGAGGGGGTTTTAAACCTTAAAAAAGCAGGAGTTGACTGTGTTAAAGTAGGGATTGGCCCAGGAGGAGCATGCCTTACGCGGCCCGTAGCAGGCGTAGGTTATCCGCAGTTAAGTGCAATACTGGAGTGCGCAAGGAATGGCGTTAATATAATAGCGGACGGTGGCATAAGTAAATCTGGAGATTTTGCAAAAGCCATTGCTGCAGGCGCAGATGCTGCTATGATAGGAGGTTTGTTTGCGGGAACGGATGAAAGTCCGGGAGTAGTTATCACTAAAGAGAATACTAACTATAAATTCTACAGAGGGATGGCTTCTATAAACGCATTTTCAGACAGGGCCTTGAAAACTGATGAGGCAGCAGATTTAGAGGGGTATACCCCAGAAGGTACTGAAACTTTAATCCCTTACAAAGGAAGCGTACTTAAAATAGTAAACAATCTTGTTGGCGGTTTAAGATCTTCGATGACCTATCTTAATTCAAGTAATCTAATGGAATTTAGAAAAAATGCGGAATTTGTGCTTTTAACAGATTCAAGTAAGAGAGAAAGCAAATACAAATGATTTAAATAGCATATAATTATTATTATAGTATATGCAGAAAAAAGCTAAAAAGGCTGTTAAGGTTAGCAAGACTAGATCTAGACAGAAAACCGTTAAGAAGAAAGAGAAAGTACATTCATTTTTCGAGCTTTATCTTCATGGTTTAGCCGGCGTAATTGGGTTGGGTATACTTGTAATACCATTATTCATAGCATTAGTTTATGGAGGAGCATTCTCAATATATCTTGTTATAGGTGCAGGTTTTCTTGCGCTTTTAATTGCAATGTTAATATACGACATCAGCATAACGCACAATCACGATCCTTACAATTTCCTTAAAAATACAATAACGAAGGAATATTCGTTTATATTTGCATTCTTGATTATAGTCTCATTCATAATAACAATAACTGCTGCAGGAATAGCATCTGTGGGTGAGCTTTCCTTGTTTTTTGGTTTAAGCCCATTTACTTCTATTGCAATAATTGATATAATATTTGTTATCATGTGGATATTGATGTTCTATAACAAAGCTAGGAGAACTTTAAATTTCGCAGGCGCTTTAAAGATATTCTTTGTTTTGCTCCTTATAGCATTAGGTCTTATAGCGTTCTTCTCAAGCAAGACAGCTGCTCCTGCCGGAGTTCAGATTTCATATGTCCTGCCTGTCTCAGCACCCTTATTTTTATTCGGTCTTTTAATATTGCTTTGGATGTACGGCGGATTTGAAGGAGCGTCTATTGTTTACAAAGGAGAAAATAGAACGGATGTTGCAAAGGCCTTATTGGCAATAATAATAACCGCTATAATATTATTTGGGTTAGTGCAAACATTTGTTTACACTGCTGAAAACTCTGCTTCTGTGGGCAAACTCATATACCCAATACTATCAAGTGTTCCTACAGCAAATATATTTACTGCCAACATATTGTCTGCACCATTTGGGTTAGGTGTTGAATACATCGTCGTAGGCTTGTCAATAATCGTAATACTTTTAACCGCCTTTGCATTGATTAATGCCTCTAATAGGACTTTAGATGACGTTTCAAAAGATGGGTTAATGCCTTCTTTCCTTCAAAGAGATGAAAATCTTAAATTGCTTATAACCGCAGCGGTTCCTATAGTACTAATAACAATATTTGCACCAGCAGTTGTTAATTCAGGTGTTTTCAGTTATATATCATTGATAATTATAAGTGCGCTCGCATTCGCAGCGGCGTTTGTGTTCTTTGCATTTGGGTATGGTTACGTTTATACAAAAAAGAAAAATTATTCAAGGGCGTTATTTGGGTTCTTCGTTTTTGCTATTCTATTGGCTCTAATTGCATTTTCTCCATTTCCTTTCTTAATAGGTTTAGTATTAATTTTAGTAGTTGCTCTTATAGGCTATGCTTTGGTAAAATAAAGTTTTTATACTAAGCAGATACAAATAAAATCAGTTAAATATGGTAAACATAAGATTAAAGCAAGCAGCAGCATTGTTCATAGCTGTAGTTTTTGTATTGTCAATATTTACTTTTGTCCTATTCTTCCCACATGTGTCTAGCAGTGCTCCGGTAAGTTATTACATTGTTGTACCCACTAGTCTTCTAACCCCAAATTCTACATATCTTGGCAATTCAATCACCATCCAGCAGGGAGTGCCTGACAGTATAATCTCATTTTCATCAGGTACGCCAGTTTCTACGCTTGTAGCAGATAATATATCAAATATGCTACAGCTAACAGAGAGCATGCTACAAAGTGAAAACATATCTTATAATGTTTCTAACGGGGATATACAGTGTATATCTTCAAAACAGTTTATTACATCACTGTGTGCAAATGCAAGTGAGGGCACTTCATGGTTTTTAATACAGGACGGTTCGAATACACCCCTTATACCCTATAATATAAAAATCAATTCGATAGATTCTAACGTTACATTCATACTTGCATTTTTTACATCCTCTAATTCTTCTAATAGTTCCAGTACTATACCAAGAATAAATCTTAATTAGTCCGCGCAATGATGAAATGAACACCTGCTGAGCTTTGCAATGAAGATTAGGGTAGCTTCTGAGCGCTTTTATTGTACAAATAAACATTTATTAAAGTAACTTTTTATTCTATCATGGCAAAGAAGGTATTAGGCGTAAAAATAAATGACATACTGCACGAGATAAACTTAGGGTATGTAAAAGCATTTTTAATAGAATCTAAAAACGGTTTGATATTAGTTGATACTGGTTTGCCAAATAGCGAAAAGAAAATAATTGCTTATATAAATAGCATAGGCAAATCTGTAAGCGATATAAAATACATATTACTAACACATTCACACATGGACCATTTTGGAAGCGCCTATGCACTACAGAAGATGAGTAACGCCCATATAGGTATTAATGAAAAAGGCATACCATATGTTGATGGAAGCAAGGGTCTTTTAATGCCGGTCTCAAATTCAAAATCCTTCAAAAACAAATTTTTTGTACGTATGATGCCAATAATGGCCAAATTTATGAAGCCAAAATACATAAAGCCAGATATGAAGCTGAAAGAAGGAGTTTTCCCAAAGGAGATGGGGGTAAATGTTAAGATATTAGAAACCCCTGGCCATACCAAGGATTCAATATCCCTTTATCTTGTTGATTCAAAAACGGTACTAGTTGGAGATTTGCTCCAAGGAACCGATAAAAGACTTGAATCACCTCCTTTCTTTGAAGATTATATTTCACTTATAAACAGCATAAATAAGATAAAGGAATTAAAACCTGATTTAGTTTGCGTTTCACACGGCAAGGATCATAACGCTGAAGACATATTTGTTTGATTCAGGCCCAAAACTCCTTTGTTTCTATATAATTTTTTTCTGCCTCTATAATTTTGTCTATCAATTCATCTTCATTTTTACTGTAAGAGGATAAAATCCTGCTTGCAGTCTTCGCCCCTATCCCATAAGCTGAGCTCACAATGCAGGCTTTTTTGTCATATCCTAAGTACAAAGCACCATTCTGTTTTACACTTTCAAAAAGCAGTTTTTCATCCCTATTCAGTTTCTTGTTTTTTAGCGCTTTTTTAATCACGTTTTCATAAATATTTTTTTGTCTTATCTTGTAGAATCCTATGTACCTTGCTTTGCATTTAGGGCATTTTATGCCTTCAGTGTTCTTAACTAACATGCTTCCTATCTTATATCCGCAGTTCATGCACTGCATAAAAATCTCGGTATTCTCTATCCTTTCAAGAACAAGTTGCCTAAGCACTTTTTTAGCTTCGTCTGGTTTTATTATTGATCCGCCATAACTAGTCTCCAAACCTTCATATGTAAGTGGAGAGGCTTCACCATTATTTACTATCACTGCTACCTCTCCTTTGTTTATACTGCTAAGCACTTCTTCTGCTGATTTAATGTCTATTTTGCTTGAAAAAATTTCCTTGAACGTTTCTTCTTCCAATACGCTGTTGTCATATAATTCAACAAGGCTTCTTAATCTTATTTTAGTAAAATCTGCATATTTGTTTATAACACCAAATCTCTTTGCTATGTTTAAAAACCGGTACTCATATAGTGATGTTCTTTTTATGCTATCTTTTATTCTTTTTTCTATATCTTTTAAGTTAATCATTATCTCTTTTATTTTTTCTGCAGGCAGGTGTGTTTTTATCGTTATCCTATATGGATCAATTTTACTGATTACACTTTCCCCAATTATCTCCGTTATTCTAGATGTAAGGGCTTTTGCAATTGCCTCGTTTGTCATGCTTCCAAATGTTGAATGTATTATTGCATAATCCTCTACTTTCTCTATAACCATCTTTTTTGAATTAGGGATGACAAAGTTCTCCTTTTGTTCCTTTAATACTGAAAACTTAGATGAATATTTTTCCCTCAAATCTGCAGCTTCCTCCGCTACAAATCTGTATACTGGCATTAATTCTCCTTCCCATGCAGGTATAGCGCCTATATTGCTGTTCGTCCTTACAACTTCTATTTTTTTATTGTCCAGTTTTATTATTTTCCAATTTTCTCCACGCATTATAAAATTGTTTCCAGGTTTGCCATTTTCAGCTACAAATTCTTCATCTAAAACTCCTATTTTTTTGTTAAGCTGGCTATCTATCACAATATAACTTTTTTTATCAGGTATTGATGATATGTTGTTTATGTAAAAAAGCAGGCCTTTTCTAGTTCTTATTAAACCTTCCCCATAATACCTGACCATGTAATGTTTTATTAGAAAGTCTATTACTTCCTCAAATTTTTCTTTCTTTAGGTCTTTGTATGCATAGCTTTTTTTAATAGTCTCAAATATCTCGTCCTTTTTTTGCACGCCGTCAATTACTAATCCAACTATCTGGTGCGCAAGTATGTCCAAACTTCCAATAGGCAAAGATATAACTTCGAGTTTTCCTTTTAATCTGCAGTTGTCTATTGCCTTACTTTCCAGGTAATCATCAATATTTATTGTGACTAACTTTCCTTTAGCTATTCCCAACTGGTTATGGTTAGATCTTCCGACTCTCTGTATAAGCTTTACCACCTGTCTGGGAGACATGTACTGTATTACCAAATCCACATTTCCAATGTCTATACCTAATTCTAATGAACTTGTTGCTATCATGAGGTCAATATCTCCAACTTTAAAGGCGTTCTCTATCTCCATCCTAACCTCCTTTGATAGCGAGCTGTGATGTACCTCCATTTTTTTGTCTTTTAGAAATTTACTTAATCTTGATCCTAATAGTTCTGCCGTTTCTCTTGTATTTGTAAATATTATGGTAGATTTAGACTTTTTAATCTCTTCACTTATATATCTTAAAGAATTTGCCACTAGCTTGCTAACGTTCTCTTTTGAAGCAACTTCCTCATCTTCTTTATTAAAGCTGGGATAAGCTACCTCTATGTCATACTCTTTATCTCCAGAAAATTCAACGCTTTCTTCTGCGGATAAGTATTCCTTCGTTTCTTTAAAATCTGCTATTGTAGCGCTTATTCCAACTACTTGGAAATTTGAGATCCTCCTTAATCTCTCCAATCCGACGGAAAACTGCGTTCCGCGCTTAGACTCCATCAAGCTTTGTATTTCATCAACAATTACATACTTAAGATTTTTTAGCTTCTCGACAAGCCTTTTGCTAAGAAGAATTGATTGTATTGTTTCAGGAGTTGTTATTAAGCAATGAGGTGGCATCCTTGCCTGATTTGCCCGTTCATATGCTGTTGTGTCACCGTGTCTTATATCAACCTCAATGCCCATTTTGTTGCTTATAGTTATTATATTCTTGAATATATCTCGGTTCAATGATTTTAATGGGGTTACATACAAAAGCTGTATACCTTCAGAGTCAGGGTCTAATTTATCAAGTAAAGGAAGGAATGCAGCAAGTGTTTTTCCATAACCTGTTGGAGCTCTAAAAATTATGTTTTTCCCTTCCTTTATTTTTGGTATAACGATCTTTTGTATTTCAGTGAGGTCTGTAAACCCTACCTCTTTTAATATCTTCTCTAATTTTGCAGACAGGTTTTCCATTGTGGTTATGTTATAGTTATGGTATGGCTTATATAATTTATTAATACCTTTTAAATGATATATTGTTATGGACAAGTTCAAGAAAGTATTTGAAAAGGCTTACTCTAAGTTTGTGCCTTCTTTAAAAGAAAGAAAAGCACTTGATAACACTGCAAATGATATTATGGATTTACTAAACAAAAATGCAAAAACTAGTGGTGTAAATGTTGAATTTAAATTCGGAGGATCATATGCAAAGGGAACTTGGATAAAAGATGAAAGTGATATTGATATCTTTGCAATTTTTAACTCTGAGAAAGAAATGAAGAGCCTCTCTTTTTTAGTCCCAAAGGATTTTATAACGACTTTTGGCACAAGGGAGTATTTCAAGGGCAGGTTTAAAGGAGTTAAAATAGAAGTGGTTCCAGTGCTGCGTTTTTCTGACATAAACTCAGTTAAGAACTCTATAGACCTTTCAGTTTTGCATGCGAATTACATAAATTCTTTTTTATCAGACGATAAGAAAAAGGATGTCATAATCCTAAAAGCATTTTGTAAGGCAAACAGTTGTTATGGTTCAGAGACTTATATGCATGGCTTTTCTGGTTATTCTCTGGAAGTTATGATAAAAGAGTTTGGCAGCTTTTCTTCGCTTATCAATGAAGTTAATTCCTGGAAAATACCTGTTACTATTGGTAAAAGCGCAATAAAATATGATTCACCAATTTTGCTTCCGGACCCTACAAATCCGAAAAGGAATATATGTGCATCAGTAAATGAAGAAAATTTGTCAAAATTTGTTCTTTCACTTAAACGTTTTTATCTTTATCCCTCATTTGACTTTTTTACGAATAAAAACCTTAAAGAAAAAATACGAAAGGAAGTTAGTTTAAGAGGTACAAGGCTTTTTACCTTTTCTACAAAAATAATTGAGCCAAGAGATGTTTTTCTTTCAAAATATGTAAAAAATTTAGATAAGCTTGTAAGGGGGCTCAAGGCAAACGATATTGAGGTATACTCCTATGACATAGAATACGGTGAAAAAAACGCAACATTATTTTTGCAAATTAAAAATGTGCCTAAAAGTAAAACAAAGCTAGTTTATGGCCCGGAAGTTTTCTCAGACATTGAGATATTAAAGAATTTTTTCAAGTCACATAAACAGGTATTTATAACTGGAAAATATGCTTCTTATGACAAATCTTATGGCATTAAAGACTTCAATAAATTTATATTGCTTAAACTAAAAGAATATATGTCTTCGAAATCAATATTTGTTAATTGATGCCCGAGTAGCTCAACGGCAGAGCACTTGGCTGTTAACCAAGGCGTTGCAGGTTCGAATCCTGCCCCGGGCGCTTTTACGGTTGATTTACTCTTAAGTAAAAATATAAATAGTAGTATATTTCAAAGATAATTTATGGGATTATTTGATCTTATTAGCTTTGCAGCAGATAAGGCGTATAGCAAGTATAAGGATTCTAAATTAGAAAATGCAATGGATGCTATTCTGGATTCATTGGATTCCACAGCAATAAACCTAGAAGTTTTACCATATATTGAAAGTCAGGATAAGAGAAAGATAAATGGAAAAGTTTACAGACTAAGCAAAGATGACGTTCTTAAATCAAGCGCTACTTACTTTTTGACAACTTCAGATTGGCTTTTGAAAGCAGGCATATCTG
>JAJZJK010000035.1 GCA_021851145.1 Nanobdellota archaeon | reverse complement strand
GATCCATCTTCGTCAATCTTTTTTTCTATATATTCAATAATGTTTGCAGCTTCTTCTTTTCTGTCTTTTTTCATCAAATACATAGAATATTGTAACCCTAAATGGAACCAAGATCCTCTACCAAAGTAATTGTCTATTATATTTCTATACTTGCCGAAGAATTTGTATCTTATGGGTAAGGGCTGTCCATGAAAAAGTTCATTTTCAATTAATTTTATTGTTTGCTCTTCCATCTCTTCTATTCCCTCAGGCTTAAGTGTATTAAATATCTCGATTTCCTCAGCGCCTAAACTTGGCATTGCTTCTCCATACTCTATTTTTGATTTAGCTAGAAATTTTCCTCTTTTTTCATCATTTGCTATAAAATTTTCTAACAAAAATCTAGAAATTTCAGATTCGTCTACATCCTTTAACTCAATATCCAACACATTTGCAATGCTTTTTGCACTTTTTATCCCTTTGTAGATAGCGGAGACCATATAAGAATCAATAGTCTTCCCGACATAATTTTGTCCAGTTAATGTATTATCCCTATCATAAAAATAATATTGCTCCCACGCATCAGCACAGGGTGTTTTGTGAAAATTGTACATGTAATCAACCAAAAATTCAAGATTTCTCTTTATTTGTTTAGAAGCAGTATCCAATTTGGTTATATCATGGCTTTTTGAATATTCTTCCGTAGCCAGCAGTACCAATGGTGCAGAATCATATTGCATAGTCCAGCTTCTCGTTGTTTTTCCTTCATTTTTGTCATTTTCTGCTCGTTTTGTGCCGTTATTGTCAACATCAAATCTTGAAAGTATATGGTTTTCTCCAAGTTTTGATTCTAATTTTGATATGTCTTTTTCATAACCATTCATTTTTATTTTTTTAATCTCAGACTCCAGATTATCCCATAGTGTAGATATAAGCTTACCATTCAGAGTATCTAACTCCTCTAAATCTTCTTTCAGTAAGCCATACAACCCATTTTCTTTTGAGTTTTCTATAAATTTTGTTATGTAATAAGAAGAATAAGCAGCATCTCTATTCCACATCAAGTTGTAATCCGGATACTTTAATGATGCAGGAGTTTTTACTAAATTGTCGAATGGTATGAAGTGTCTTTTAACTTCAGTAATAACTTTTTTTATTTTTTCCAGCCTTTCTTGGTTTTTAGGCACATTAAAATATTCAATAGCTTCTTTCCCCCTACTAAAAGACATAATTATATTAGATAAGTTCTATTTTAATTACTTATCTTTTTACTAAAATAGGCATAAATGCTTTAAAGTAAAAAGTTAATATCTAAGTTAAGTTTTATTTTGTGTATTACATGGAAAATAACAAGTATTGGCTGTCGGTTATATTCCCAATCGCGGCCATTTCATCAGGGTTTAGTGTAATAATACCCTTATACATACTAGAATTGCACGGAAATGTTGTAGATGTTAGCCTTGCTACTACTGCTTATGCCCTTGCGGTTATTCCTGCTTCTTTATTTTGGGGGGAGCTTACACAACGTCTTAAAAAAATAAAGTTATTCATAATGCTCTCGGTTATAGGAGTTATACCGCTTATACTACTTTTGTACTTTTTACACAGCATAACTCTGGCAATCATAATATACGCAGTTTATGCATTCATTCTTACGGCCTCTTCCCCTGCCATAAATATATTGATAATGAATAGGCGTAAGAAAACAGTTTTAAGGTCTTATTACGGTGTATACGGCTTGATGAGTATAATTGGAAACATAATCGGTTATCTTCCGGGCATACTTCTTTTTAATGATGTTATCGCTAGGTATTTACTGATACTTTTTGCATTTAATACTGTCTCCCTAGTTTTTGCCATTTTGTTTATAAAAGAGGAAAAAACACGCATTGATAAAGAAAAAATAGACACTGTACATAAACTGTTTCCTATATTGAATTCAATAAGCAAGTTTCCCCAGATTTTAACAGGGCATAATCTTATAATCGAGCTTGCAAATATCAGAAAGCGAAAGAAGACAGTAAGAATAATGACAATATTTGCAGCGATAGCCTTGGTAAATTTTGGTATGTATCTTTTTAACACTTCCTATATACCTTTCCTATATTCTTACAAGATATCCTACTCAGATATATTTATTATAAATATGCTTAATGGGTTTGGCCAAGTAATTATCTACCTAGTTTTTATGCTAGGAAAGGCAAAGCGCAGCTTAAGGCAGTATTATAGGCTTGCTACAGTAGTGAGGTCATCAGGCTATCTAATTGCAATACTGTCTATAGTTTCAATAACAGCTATCTTATACCTTAACTTATTTTCTTACTTTGTAGCAGGATTAGGGTACGCTCTTTGGAACATTTCAGCTTCAGTTATAATATATGTAAATATAGCAGGGAAAATGGAAGCACATTATGTGGGATTGTGGTCTGCAATAATTGGTATATCCGGCGTGTTAGGTGCACTTTCATCCGGATTCTTATCATTTTATATAGGGTACATATTTACATTTATTCTAAGTATTGTTTTCACTTTGTCTTCAATCCTGGTTTTTAACAGGGCGTATAGCAGTAAGGATAAAATAAGAGACTTTGGAAATAAAATATAAATTTATATTTTTCTAAAAACATATATAATTATGGCAATAAGCTTGTCTGCTCTTTTAAAAAAGGAGAAAATTTATGACTCAATTTCTAGCCTGGCTAATTTTAAAGATTATAATGTAATATTACGCTACCCTAACAGAATAAAAGTTGGAGACATAATACTGAATGCGGGGCTTACAAGTGAAATATACCCGGAGATAGACAAAAATAGAATTAAAGAAAGGATCTTGTCTAGTATTTATGGCATAAGCATAAATGAGAAATTGGAAGATTATCCGAACTTGTATAGTACTTACAAGTCAGCGGTTTCAGCAGCATATGGCAAAAAGGGTTTAGAAAGAGCCATGTCCATATCAAATTCAGTTTACCAGCAGCTGTATTTTAGAATGATAGAATACACTGATGGGTACAGCAAGGAAAAAGGCATAATAACTCATTCGGATTTAAAGTACTTAGACGAAGAGTATAACCATACTGGAAAGGCAGTTGATGTTGATTATTCACTATTAAATGGGCCGTTTCTATGCCACGAATTTAATATAACTCTGTATCTTTTGCTTGAAAAAGAAAAAAGAAAAATCGGGTTTGAACCTTTTTATGTTATGGGAACTGTTGAAAAAAATGGGGAAAAAGCGGAACATTGTTGGATAGAGCTAAGAAACAAGCACGGCAATAAATTTCTTTTAGACAGGATATCTGACGTTTTGGAGCCAATGAGCAGTTATCAGAACATTATTGTAACCAAAAAAGGATTCATATATACTATAGACAATGGGGCTTTAGTTTTAAGACGTTGAAATTTATACTTTCAGATATAAAAGCTATTTAACCCCAGGTTTCTTTATTTGTCTATGACTTCTGAAATAAAAAGCTTTAACGGCGATGCTATAGGTATCTTATTCGTTATTTTTATTCCAGCAATTGTCGGTTACTTAATTTCTATCATTAGTTTTTATGGGGGTATAATTTCTGCCGTAATATTATTCCTCATTTTATTAGCGGCCGCAATACGCATAGTCAACCAATGGAACAGGAAAGCGGTTCTTTCTTTTGGAAAATATGTTGGAATAATGGGACCGGGTATACACATAATAATTCCATTTGTACAAACAACTCCAATTACTCTTGATTTAAGGGTAATGAATACTATTTTTAAGGCTGAAAGGACGCTTACAAAGGACAATGTACCAGTTGACGTTGATGCACTTCTTTTTTGGAGGGTATTAAACTCTGAAAATGCTGTTTTGAATGTTCAAGTATACAGGGAATCCGTTCAGCTTGCTGCCCAGACTGCTTTAAGAGATGTGATTGGAAAGACCGAACTTTCTGAGATGTTAGCAGGCAGGGACGTAATAGGCAAGGATGTTAAAAATTTGATAGAAGACAGAGTAGATCCATGGGGGATTGAAGCTATATCCGTTGAAATAAGGGATGTAAGCATACCTGCTGATTTACAAGATGCGATGGCAAGAGTAGCTGTGGCAGAAAGGGAAAAACAGGCTAGGGTCAAATTAGCGGAAAGCGAATCATTGGCTGCTGATAAGATGATAGAAGCCAGCGAAAAATACAAGAGAGATTTGTTTGCAATGCAGATTAGATCACTAAACATGATGTATGAAATAAGTTTAAGTGGGAAAAACCTTATGGTCTTTGTTCCAACCGATAGCAAGGGCTTTAGCATACCGACTCCAATAGGTGTTGAAGGCATAAAGAACATATTTGATAAAAGCAATCCAAAAAATGTGCCTGAGAAGAAAAAAGAAAGCAATGAAAAGAAAGAAACTCAGGATGATTAATATATGTTAATTAAAAAAACAAAACTTATTTAAACAATGGTTTTCTATACAGATATGTAGTAATTATTATGGTAAATCTTAAAAGGATACCCTCTGGTGTACACGGTCTTGATGAGAAGATAGAGGGAGGGTTTGAAGCTGGATCCGTTATAAGTTTATTGGGAGGGCCAGGAGCTGGCAAATCTATTCTTGGGATGTCTTTTTTATATGAAGGTTTAAAGAATGAGGAAACCTGTTTAATGGTTTCTTTTGAAGAAAGTGTAGATGATTTGATCTCTGATATGGAAACTATTGGGTTTAAAGATATCAAAGACTTTATTGGTAAAAAAAAGCTCCTATTATCGTTCAATTCGCCGGTTGATTTTGAGTATTTAGGGGTACTTGATATAATAAGAGAG